>JAICVW010000621.1 GCA_025935105.1 Nitrososphaeraceae archaeon | reverse complement strand
GAATGAATAACCTAATCAAGTCACATCAAGCAGGCTCATCTCACATCAATCTAATAGCCGAAGCTCCGCAGAGGATTTTTAATAATGATATTTAGGTCAATTAATCCTAAAGATGCAGTTGAGCCTGTAGCGATAATTGCTAGAAGATCTCTTCGTCACTCCGTATACCGGCCAATCGTGTTTTGACGTCCTTTGCACATTCCAGGCAAACATCTTGGGAGAATGGAAAGGATTTCATGCAGTCCTTGCAAGTTGGTTTACGACACGAAGTACATTCTCTTGTTAGCCTTTCCAAATTACAGAGATAACAGAAGTTTGAGCACATGTGACTCTATTATCAGTATTCACGTAAAAGCTTATCGCGTCAGACGTTTTGAACTTAATTGGGCCCGTTTGAGTTACATAGGCATTTAACCATTCATCCATATTCCAATTTTCCCTATTCTGAAAAGACTTTGAGGCTTTCTCGGGTTTTAGTCCTCTGCTTATATGCCAAAAGATAATTCGAGGCGTCTTGTTCAGAATCAAACTTTGCCTCACCTCTGAACGATCCGTTCTGGTCAATAAGACTAACAACATTCCAGACACCATTTTTGCTCAATTTCTTGACTACAAACATATCTGGTTATTCGATTTAGAGGACCATATCATTAAACTTTAGTCCACACAATATGGCATTTAATGGATCCCTTTTGAAGTATGATTCCACCGAGTTTAGAGTGTTTTATAGGTTTAGTTTTGAATTGTGTTGACTTAAAACTGTTCCTCTTTAACCCGTCGTGTTCAGAATCAAAAGTATTGCGTCGTGTTCAGGGTCGGAAAAAGTAGTTTCTTCTTCATGGCTGGCAGGCCAAACTATCCCTGCTGCTTGCAAACCATTCTTTGTTGCAATCAGTGGGTAGTCAATAATAGCAAATCTAGGCTATACGTCTCGTAGGTCAGTTTGACTCATTAGATTTATTAAAAGTCACAATAACTTGAAGTCCCATCTTAGCAAGGTTATCTCTATCATCCTCTAAAATCATTACATTTCTAGCAACTTTGGATGACACATCACATTTTTCATGAGTGTAGTATCTTAGCAGCCGGCATGAATCATATCAAGATATACGCGCAACCAAATTCTTATTTGTCGTTGGCCTGAATCTCAATATGGCTCCTATGCCGCCCAGACTAGAAATTTGAGTACCCTCTTCTGAACCTCCAGCTATTACCTCAAGTCTACTCCCTGTCAAAGCGGCCAATTCTTCAAGATAATCTACTATATCCTTTTCAACGATTTCATAATCGACCGCAGAACATGAGGGGCATGGTTTTGACACAATTTCTTGCTTCACTGAGGTGGCTTCAATTCTATCAACAATCTTTTGTTGATTATATGCGCATCTGTTGCATTTTGCATCCAATTTTGTCATGGTTATGTTGTCGGTAACAATAACCATATCGACTATTCCTGTCTGAAGTGACGCTAGAACTTCGGATATACCATAAATACCTAAACCATTCCCTGAATGAACCTCGCTCATGAATTTTTTTACGATTTTTTTTTCCTCCATTAGCCTATATTCTGCCATCACTCCTTGATCATTAACTTTGTCTATGATTTCACGTATTCCCTCATCACCAGAGTAGGACGTATCCAGCGTTGATATGACGTTGTTTTGTAATCGATAGTCTAAATATTCTTCTTTTAGAAAATTCTCTTTAGTAGGACCTGGTCCACCTACAATAATTCCTCGAACAGTGTATTGATTAATGAAGACCTTCTGGGCATGATCTGCAACCCTATGATAATAATCATTGAGTTCGTTGTCCCTAAGTCTTTCAAATCTTCTAGCCGATTGACCGCCCTGCCGATGCTTGCCTGCAACACCCGAAGTCAAGGTATCTACAACCAACCATCGATCGCCAGTCAAAATTCCAAGTCCAGCCTCTTGAGTATCGATGGCTACGATGCCAATCACCTTGTCATCTTTCATCATATCTTTCAAGTGGTCTATCCAAAAATGGTCGTCGCAACGATAAAGTTGGATCTGGACCGGCTTTGGAGGGCTTACTGAATAAAGCTCAATTTTCTCTGTGCCAAATCCTTTTCCTGTCGGAATCGCTCCACAAAATATAACTAAACCGTTATCTGGGGTCTCCTTGAAAAGCTTCAAGTGCTCCATGGTCCTGCTCAATGCGTCCTGAACATGGCTTCTAGTAAGATCGGATTTAATGTTTGATGCGGTGCCGGACTCATTTCTAAGCTGCGCTATAACATCATATATTGGTCGTCGAGGGGGGATATAAACAGTCACGAGTTCTGTCCCATGACCTAAAATTCCACCTAGCTCATTCAGCATTTTAGTAAGTTTGTAACGCTTTACAGAATCCCATTTAGATTGCGCATTAGAGCTAGTATTGGCATTCATGTTGAAGACTACTCGAGCGCACATAAT
>JAICVW010000622.1 GCA_025935105.1 Nitrososphaeraceae archaeon | reverse complement strand
GTATCGGTATTGTGGGCATAGCTAATACTACTCCGGAGAGTAAAATTGTTAGCATAGATACTGCTATAGTGGAAATAGCAGATTTTCGAAGCATGTCCTTTTTCCAAGAGACAGATATATATCTAGTTCTCAAATAGATTCCATAGCTTTCGTACTCTATAAAACTATATCATTTTGGTTTCATGATATGCTGGATTATGAATTTGCAGTTGCATATTCGCGTTATTACTTAGTATTAGAATATCCCATAGTCGCATTTGGGACGTTGAATAACAAATATAGGATAATGAGAAAATCAAAGATAATAGACTAGTCCTTATCTTTATGATATGATTGATTGGTTACTTTTCATAGTCCTCATCCATGCTTTTAGCTTAAGATATTGGTGGTTTGACTGCTGCAGAAGGTGCTGTTATGACAAATTTGCAATTGCTTGCCTTTGTATCACCATTCTTTGCATTGAAATCTAGAATTACTCCATTACCGTTAGGGCCACAGTCAAAGTAGTTAGCTCCACTTCCGCCTATCATAACATCATGGCTGAAGCCTGCGTAGAACTGATCATTTCCTTTGCCACCCACCATGAGAGTATCGCCAGTACCACCTATGAAGATGTTGTTGCCAGAACCACCATAAAGTTGAGCACTCGTAGAACTACCTGATATCATGATGTTGTTACCAGGTCAGCCATATATTTTGCATATTCCAGGACCACTTGTATGACATCATTTCCTGCTAAACCATATATCATGGCATCTGTAATAGCAGTTGCAATGATAATATCATCCTTTTGTGTTCCAATGATGGTACAAAGCTTTTGGAACTATCAAATTCTTTGGAATATTGAGATCTGATTTAATTGGAACACTAGACTTTTTTTGAAGATTTGAAAAGTTGTACAAGCTTGCAATGGAAGTACTCATGGAAGCAATGTTCGAGCCAGAAGTGCTTTTTGATTGAAGAGAATTAAATTCTGGGGTTAAAGTGGGTAGACCATAGGGATCACTTGTTATTTTTGGAACCGCATTTACCGTTAATGGAAACCAAATACTGCAAGCCAAGAGAGTAGTAATTATTGTCCCTGCAACTATTAATTTCCTATACAAAATTTGCATCAATCATGACACCATCTGATTCCTTTTTATTGGCTTTGACTCAGATGTTAAATAAAGAGTACCAGAGAACTTGGAATAAAGAAATGATAGTAAAAATGTCGCTATTGTGGTAAGCGACACAGCAACTAATACAACTAAAAAAGAGCATGCATCTATCAGCTGCAACTGACCAAGCCTTGGACTCTCAACTCAATGCTGCAATACAATACTTCCAGCATAATCTTAAGAGTGGAGCATATATACATCTTAACGGGTTTGCTACTGATGTTCATGTGTACTTACAAACAGCACGCCTTACCCAATCCCAAGCCTCTGAATTACTCCAGGGACTACAGTCTATTGAGAGCACCGCAGGCTGCTAATCCCCAGCTTTGTTGCATAAGAAAGGACCGGATTTATCCAACGTGAAATGTTGTTAACACCTACCAACATTCCACCTCCATTTTCGTATTTGATAGGCGATACACTCCCCAAGTGGCGATATCTACTTGTGTATTAAGGAGATACAGTAGTACAGACTGCGTACGCACGGGTGACGATATTTGAGGTCGCTGTCCCGCCATTTGGATTCAAGGCTGTATTTTGTATAACTACTCTCCATCCTAATGATACACCTTCAGGAGAACTTTGTAACACGTTTACAACAGTATGAGCTCCTGTAGCCTCGAACCCACCACCTGTAATCGTGCTACCAGTAGGACAGAAAGCATTCAGAGTAGAAATTTGCTTAGGAAGAATGGTTACGAAGTGGCTAGTAAAAAATACAGTTCGCGACCGAAGCTGAGCCAATGCTAGATTAGACGACTTTATACCAGTACTGATAATTGTCGCAGTTGTTGCAGCTCCAACAAGTATTCCAATTGCTAAGAATGCTATAACAAATTTTGTTGGTAATTTTGACATTATCTACTTATGTAAACATAGACCTTAGGAGTTTCCAAACAAGAAACTGAATATTCTACTTATCTTCTTATCGAGGCTTTATGCAAGATACTGAAAGTCCTCACTTAGTTTAGCGATACCGATACCTATATGTTTTGCTCACTATATGCGGCTTCTACAAATGGGCTTTCTACAGATTGTTTTGCGTGACAAAATGAGAGAAGGACCCGGATTTCTCCGGCCAACGTGAAAGATTAACAGCTGAGGTACATTCTCGCCTTTTTTTACAGGCATGTCTCATGTAAAACTTCTGAATATTCTTGATCCGTATCCACACTAGACTATTTTCTTAACTGTCACTTTGAAGCATTCAACATATAAAATATTTAAAAAAACGTAGCAATGAAAGTCTCAATCCTATTTACTATTTCGTTACTTGTCCT
>JAICVW010000252.1 GCA_025935105.1 Nitrososphaeraceae archaeon | reverse complement strand
TGGAAAATCGTGGCTCCAGAAATGACTAACTTAAAGAGTTAATCTGTGCAAGTTTTGCAAACATGGCTGGAGAATTAGCTTTTAGCCATTCAAACATCCTATCCTCTTCCTCATTCGCAACGGATATTTTTTTCACGAGTTGTTTCTATTTAGAATGTACATTACCTAGAATTATGGCTCTTGTCCAAACCCGTTCGGTATGGAAGCAAATTGGTTTGACGACAACCGCAAGAGATAAACTTTGAAAGTCCTGTTGCACAAACAATTCCAAGAATTAGACGAAATAGCCACTAATTCATATTGAATGATTACAAACGCCGCTGATAGGACGAAATGTCAAACGGTCAAAATCTGGGTTTGGAGGTATAAGCAGACCTGAAGTGACCGTGAAACAGAACCCTTTGTGGATGTTACTACTTCGATATGACCCATGCCCGGTTCAGCGAAATCGTCCAGCGTCGAAGGGAGGTTTCTATTTATAATTCACAACTAATTATTTTTTACTGTATTTTTATGAAAATTGTTAGAATAAACGTCACAATTTATAAAGATATTGATTCATCTCCAATCTATCATAATGCTAAGGTTATTTCATTAAGCTCATTGCCTCTATGTTGTGCGCCGTATTTAGGGAAATCAAACTTCCATTCCTGATAGATGCTTTTTCCTCCTGTATTGACATCCCGAAACGGATTTATTTATTGAGTTGTATACAACTTGATAAATTTGTATACAACTTGAGACTGGCACACATTTTTTGATATTTTGTCCGATCTTTTGCCCATTTTGTCCCAGCAATACCACTCAAAGGCCGTCAAAAGCGGGAGAAGATGTACGATTGTGTAGATCTGAATGGAACATAGGATTAATACCTAATCCCAGGTTGTAATATAGAATTGTCTCAAAATCCCACTTTTGTGTACAAAATTTGTCTCGATTTGTCTCGGCATTTGTATACTGTCTCGAAATTTGTAAACAGTATGTCCGGTTCGTATTAAACTTAAATATGTGGAAAGCTTCTATATGATTATGCTAGAATATAATTCGCGAACTGTTACGTTTTGACTTTCGGCTGAGGAATACAACGAAGCTAAAAGAATTGCACAAATGGTCTCAAGTCATGGCAAAAAAATTCGTAATGATTCAGTAAATACTTTAGCAAAGGCATGTCTTTTTGTGCGCATCAACGAATGGAGAGAGATAGAGTATCATCAAGAAATTGAAAGAGCAATAAAGGACCCAGGACGCTAAATATACCAGGGATACACGAATGTTTGAAGAGAAAAGATGTGTGGTGGCTCAGAGGACAAATGTTAGTATCTAGGGCAGAGCAAAGACTATATCAGTAACAGCTTCTATTCGAGCTTTGCTTACGCCTGGTCGGTGTGTCCGTTTTCATTTTTGATTCCCAAGACAGGAACTTGTTTACAATATGTTCTACAATTTTATATAATCCACTATTCGGCTAGCTAAAGACTATTATCATCTGATCGAAGCTCAAACTTTAAGATCCAACACTGACAATTTATCTTAGCGCAAAGTAAAGAGTCTCAAGAAGCATCTTGGCAAAGCTAGTAAACTTGAACTTTGTAGAATTTTTGTTCGGCAGACTATATGCCCTTTGGTTTAGAGAATTCAGAGTATTTCTAAGAGAGCGTAGTAGGTTGATAGCCTCTATCTTCACTCCTGTACTTTGGCTATTTGTTATTGGGTCTGGTATCGGTTCCTCAGTGCATCTTTCAACTGGAACAAATTATCAAAAGTTCATTTTCCCTGGTATAATCAGCATGTCCATAATATTTTCATCTGTATTTTTTGGTTCATACATCATTTGGGATCGAAAGTTTGACTTTCTCAAGAGTGTAATGGTAGCACCGGTTAGTAGAATTACTATTTTTGTAGGAAAATCGTTGGGGGGCATGACAACCTCTCTTGTAGAAGTAGCAATACTCTTGGTCATAGGTGGATTTATAGGAATTCACTTCAGTTTGCTTTCCCTAATTCAGAGTATCGCAGTTGCATTGTTACTCTCATTTTGTTTAACATCGTTAGGTCTTGCTATAGGCAGCTATATTGAAAGCCTAGAAGGATTCCAGTTGATAATAAGCTTTGTCGTGTTCCCTCTTTTCTTTTTAAGTGGAGCGCTATTTCCTTTAAATAACCTTCCGGCCTGGCTCTCTGTTCTAACTAAAATAGACCCCGCTACATACGCCGTGGATGCTCTTAGAAATGCCATGTTGGGAATAGCTAGTTATTCATTTGCGATAGATATTTTGGTCCTAACTGCCTTTGCAATAGGATTCGGCGTATTTGGTGGATATTCCTTTGGAAGGATGAAGGCCGTTTAATTAACATGTGGGTTAAATTCAAACATGCACTATGCATTGTCTGAGTCGTCCTCCGACTATGTCAACTTGTCACCTTGGCATTTGTTCATGCATCTATAACATTTCAAATCCCTCAAGAGGAGACTGTCGAAGTTCCGAATTATTTCTTTTTCAATATTAGTTATGAAGGGATCGTTAATCAGATCTTTTCTCTCATCTTATAGATCTTGTCATGTGCAGATTGAATGGTTCGATTATTATGCGCAGCGCTGCTTTATTGCATGAATCTGATATTGGTCTTCTAACTCTAAAGTTTTCGGTTAGAGTAATTCGTCTTTCGTACGTTCTTGAATTGCCTCTTTATAACGATTTTTCTGAATCATGCAACAGAGCACGCAGCGCTATTACAAAATGAAGTTCGACTCCGACTACATCGTAGGATTTGTGCGTATCCACGCTAGCCGCTTAGGCGTGTCACTAGAGGCGAGGCTAGTAAACGAAACATTGAGTCAATTTACGGCTTCCCCGTCAAATATTATGATGAATTCTGTTTCCATGATTATTTCATTCGTTCTGCTTCAGATTGACGCAATCTATTCTTCTTTAAAGAGTCTGGTTTTAGACTACCCTGGTATATTTCAATATCAATTACGTTATGTATTGCAACCATCTGTTTGAAAAGGACCAAGCCAAACTCGTTTTTTGTCTCTGCAATCATCCATTTATCGGTAGTATTTAGGTCAATTTCAGCGATCTGATAAAATGGAATGTCTTTATTTTCTTCATCATTGGCCATTTCTATCATATCATCTGTGCTGAAGTATTCTATCTCTTTAACACGTTCATGACTACCACATTCATTGCAATTGGCTTCAGTCCATCCGACATAGCTAAATTCTATGCAATTCACAATTTCGCCATCAAACTTTACAGTGATATTTTTCACGCTTGTATCCTGCAATACAGGTCTCTATAAGTGCTTTACTTCGGGTCTACTATTCCTAGGAAAGTCCTTCAGTCCATCTAAACCTGATTTATCAAATCTTTTGAGCAATTTATAAGCCCACCTACCATCTAAACCCGTGGAATTCCTCCTCAGTGACTCTCTTGTTCTTTATTCGCCAATACAGCATAACAAGTACAAATCTTTCTCTGACATCAACGTCCTTTTCTAATCTATAAGCAGCAACCAAAATTTTAACTGCAGCAATCAATAGATACAGATAATGACGCGTCTAAGTTAAACCTGTTATAACCAAAAATAAGTGAAAATTATATGAAATCATGTTAGCGAGTATAGGTACATATTATACCAAAATTGTTGATATCTGTACAGTGTTAGAAACTACATCCAGAAAACAAGGCATTCCAAACAATTTATCAGAAAGAACTATAATCCACCAAGGTGTATAGAACGAGTTTGCAACAAGAACAAAAACAACAGCAAAAAATCCAACATAATAATAATGGTGACATCAACAATAATATCAACAACAGTAACCAAAACGATATTCTAGGCATACACCACGTTACTGCCATAGCCAATAATCCACAAAAGATTATTGATTTTTATACTCAGGTTTTAGGTCTTAGGTTAGTAAAGTTAACAGTGAACTTTGATGATCCTACTACATATCATCTTTATTTTGGTGATGAGATAGGACATCCTGGTACAATCCTTACCTTCTTTCCATGGCAAGATGCACCCAAAGGGCGAAGAGGAACTGGACAGGTGATTACTCTATCATTTTTGATTCCTGTAAATTCTGTAAGTTATTGGATTGATCGCTTTGAAAATCAAAACATTAACTTCCAAGGTCCAACAAAGCGCTTTGGTGATAGTGAAGAGGTACTAACACTATACGATCCAGACGGATTAGAATTAGAACTTGTAGCTCATAAATCAGCATATGACACAATCCTTAATGTATGGAAAGACAGCCCTATCCCTAGCAAGCACGCTATAAGAGGCTTTTATTCTGTGACTTTATCTGAAGAAGGATACGAAAGTACTGCTGCTGTGTTAACTGATGAGCTGGGCTTTAGATTCATAGGTCAGGACGGAAGCCGCTTTCGTTATCAAGCTGCTGCTACCACTTCTACGGCATCTGTTAAAGATAGTGATCTCAGTAAACAGAACAATTATCAATCTAACAATATTGTCGATGTGCTTTGCCTGCCATATACCCAACAAGGATTTGTTGGTGTTGGAACAGTCCATCATGTAGCATGGCGTACACCTAGTGATGAACAACAAAAACTTTTACGTAAAAAAATTATTAAAGCTGGATTGAATGCGACACCTGTAATAGACCGTACCTATTTTCATTCTGTGTATTTCCGGGAACCTGGTGGAGTACTTTTTGAAATTGCTACTAATCCACCAGGATTTGCCATAGATGAGAAGATAGAGGAACTTGGAACACATTTAATGTTACCTAACTGGTTAGAAGCTGTACGTAAAGACCTTGAAAAAGTTCTCCCCAAAGTAAAGTTACCCAAGAAAGAAGAAGAACAGAAAGAAAAAAAGTAATGCACTAAAAGTGGATACAATGGAGGATGACATAGAATTGAACACCAAAAATAATTTGGACTTTATACACAAATTTATCCCTGCAAGCGAAAAGGAAGCAGGAAAACGAAGAACACAAAATAAAGTAATTCCAACTCTGCTTGTACTTCATGGCACTGGAGGAAATGAACAAGATCTAATTCCACTTGCTAAGCAGATATCTTCTGAAGCAGCTATACTAAGTCCAAGAGGAAAAGTGTTAGAAAATGGTGTATATCCTAGATTCTTTCGTAGATTAGCCGAAGGTGTTTTTGATATAGAAGATTTAAAATTTCGTACAAATGAATTGGCA
>JAICVW010000058.1 GCA_025935105.1 Nitrososphaeraceae archaeon | reverse complement strand
CCTGACAATCTGTCTAGTCGTTCTATCTGCTGCCCCCTTTCCTCTATGTTGGATATTTACAACATATTCATAAACAAATGGTCCTATGTATAAAGAGCATACACCTGCAATCCAACTAAATAATGTATCTGCAGTCTTATCAGCAATCATTTGTTTCCTTTTATCCTCAAACATCTGCCCAATTAGTCTTACATTATAAAGATACATCTTTTTACCTGATCTCTGATCAATTCCTGTTAGCAATATAGAATCCCTTTGGTCATAAATCAATCGAAAAGATACATTGAAAGGCATCTTGACATGTCCTGACTTTGGTGCATATTCAAATAATTCATCCATTAATGCCTTCAATAAGATGTAAAAGCGTTCTATTTGTCTCTGCTTTTCATCATCCTTATTAGTATCCTTTCTAGTAAACAAATCTAAGAGGTATTAGTGTAGACCTTCTTAAATTACTCTACCGTGTCTTAGTTGAGCAACAAGCCCCTCTTTTATTCACATTCCGGCTTACAAGTATTAACCAATCGTATATTCCTGATCTTTCTGATTCGAGGAAAATAGGAATATTTTATTTCTATTCCCACTGTCTGGCGGACACCGACCTCTAGTAAAAGGGGAGGTTTCATTAGGGGAATGCGCAGCTGCTGTGTAATGATATAAAGATGTAATAATTGAGCAAAAAATTACCCAGTGACAAACAGATTTAGCTAGAGTCAATCTCTATGACGCACTAATTATAATAAATTAACTACAAGCATACCTATTTTAGAGTCCAGCCACCAGATGTTGCGATTATTAGATGACAGATAATATCCTAATCACTTATTTAAAAATGGACTAGCAGTTACACCATGGTTCAATAGCTTTAAATGTTGTCTAGCGATAACAAGGTGTAGGCTATGGCATTAGCCTAAGCATTGCCTCCAGTATGCTGCAATTGCATTATATAGATGCTGATAATGCCTACCCAAAATAACAAATCCAATGTGAAAGGTAGGCCATGAAAAATTGAAAAGTATAGAAGTCATTTTGCTTATTGTAGGGGCTGTTGTAGGAGTGCTCTTAAGATACAAGATGGTGTCTTCGCCACTAGTATTAGGTGCTCTTCCTGTCAATGTCCTTTTTGTAAATATGATAGGAAGCTTCATTCTGGGAGCCTTCTCAATTATTTCGGGTTATTGGAACTTGGATACCAAATATACTATACTTGTTGCGGTGGGATTTTGTGGCTCACTTACCACGATGTCTTCATTTGCATTAGAGACAAGCAATTTGATTGATAATAGACTCTTTTACGTTGCAGCTATCAATATATTGGCAAATGTGGGATTGTCGCTTGGTTCATTGATAGCAGCCAGAGTGCTTACTAATATCATACTATTAAGATGAGGATGGTTGATTGAAGTAATTTGACTAGAATCAAAATGTGGTGTCTGACAATAAGGATAAAGAGAAACGATCAATTGCATGGCAGGTCATTATACAAAAGTCTTGTAGAATTCTTAATGCAAGCTAAAATCTCTGGCGCGACTGTCTGGACCGGTGTAGACGGATTTGGAAAGAGGCGAAGATCTACAGTACACCTAGAGGGATTGGCCATCAACATGCCGATGGTTATAGAAGTGATCGACGAACAAACAAGACTTGAACCTTTGCTGCCTCAAATTAAGAGAATGGTTAATGATAATGGAATTATTAGTCTACATGAAGTTGACATATTCTAGAGCAACTATAGATAATTATCAGGATGATATATGTTACGTTAGTTGCTGTCTTATTTCAATTTCCTGTAGTTTTGTTGACAATGCTACAAGTTGATCTGATAGTTGTGAAATAGCATCATCTTTTAGTTTGTTATGGTTTCTTAATGATTGATTTATCCTTTCTAATTCTTCTACCTTACTTTGAATATTCGCACCTAGTCTTTCTAATTCGGGGCACATTTAGGAATGTTATGTAGAGTTCAACCTTGCGAAATAATTCGCTTTCTCTGGATCTTTTTTGTCCAATACACAGAACACGAGTAACCGATTAACCATTCAGAAAGTCAGAATATCCAAAGCTGATATGGTGATTTCGTGAATCGTCTAAAAGAATGAAGGTATCTTTCTACT
Source organism: Nitrososphaeraceae archaeon (assembly GCA_025935105.1). Classification (GTDB taxonomy): domain Archaea; phylum Thermoproteota; class Nitrososphaeria; order Nitrososphaerales; family Nitrososphaeraceae; genus Nitrosopolaris. The sequence goes on along the minus strand of JAICVW010000058.1, from coordinate 7,716 downwards.
TAAAGCGGAATGATTTGCTAATATATCGCATAAGGCCGATCCTTTCTAGGGAGGCTGATATGGATGAAGGTCAAATATAGAGTCTGTATAGTAAGAGCCTATTTATATTTATTTATAATTACAAACCTAAGTACAATAATAAGTAGTTAGTTTAGTCAACTATCTAAGTAGCGTACTATCTATATTTTGTATTTAGGTTTACATCTATATATTCATCGTGAACATTCAATATAGTAGCTCGATTAATTATCCAACTTTATCTCCAACCTTATAGCATTGATGTAGAACAATATGTACTAAGATCTAAGCTCTATAATCATCCATATACATTTTTTTTAAAGAACTCCTTATCACATTATTTGGAATTTGATTCAGCATTTTGTTTTGAAATCTTTACATATAGACAATAGTTACTTATTGATGGTATTTGGCGTACATTGCTGTGAGTAGAATTCATGCAAGGCGAAGAATCGGTTTAGTACTTTATGTCACCATACCGCTATTACTACTCTCATTTTCTATATTAATCCCTAGGGCATCAGCTATAGCATTAGAAGATCCCAAAAATTGTTCTGCTGTTGAATGTTATCAAATAGGATACGAAAAAGGATATACACTTGGACTACGCGACGGACATATAGATGTGTATGATCCCGATTTGGATTTATGTGATGGACATTCACAGAATTATTGTAACGGATATACACACGGGTATCACGATGGATTTAACAATATATGCAATACTACCAAGATTGGATGTGATAATCCTTCAGGGTAATTTGTTGGGTAAAATCTAATAGAAGATGGGTAAAATAATACAAGTCATTTCTTATCCCAGTTCCAAGCTTGAGCATGGGATTGGGGTGGTCAGAAACCTAGGATTACAAACGAAAGTAAAGAGATTATCCTTTCAGTATTATTCGATAATCCTCATCTGTTTGGTTATCTAAGAAACAGATGGAGCATTATTAATTAGCTAGATGCCTAACAGACCAGCTTGATATTCAGATTAAGGGGTCTTCTACGATAAAAGTAACAGAGCATTCTCAGAGTGTGATTAAAACGAAGGTGAACAATTTTGAATGTATTCTTACAATTTACCGTTGGGCTTGCCCAAAAACTTCCAAGATTATACGGCATTCTGTGGAGGACTACTTTTTTGGCACAGATACAAGAGGCGAGATTATAGAGAACAGAAGGGATAATTCGAAATATATTTTGAGACAACTAGTAAGTAAAGGTGATTTAACTGAAACTGAGCTTTCTACTCTTATGGGAGAATCAATCTAAATGAACCGAAGGAGGGAGTATGTTCAGGGAATTTTTTTAACTTATTGCGAATCCGACATTACATTACAGGAGTTGGCCAGAACATTCGAAGAGATAGATCCTTATGAATACAAACAGATACTGGCCGCTAGGAACTTCACCGAAAGTTTCTGGGAACCTCCATGAATTGAAAAAGGGGCTTCCTGATTTTATAACGCCTACAGAGAAGGCATATGTATGAAGGATGAATTCAAGCTATTCTCAGAAGAAGGTGGTGATTGGAGCGAATTTAGTAAAAAAACGTAATGGCCATTATTATAAATCAGGAAGATAAGGATCATTTGCTGCCCCAGGACATATTGGCCACATCTATTCACGCTCCTGATTAACACCTCAGTTCAGGTCAGGTATTTTTCTTTAAATGATATGTTAGAGTTTTACCAACTCTATGTCATCCCAAGAATTAACTTCCACATTATATTGATCATATCTCCTTTCAGAATGTCCAATGCATTCAAATCTGATTCCGAATTCACGTTTTTCGCCAATTTTACGTAGAATGGTTGAGCTCGAATATGTTTCACATAAATTCTTTTGTCTTTACTCCAATTTAGGGGTTCATCACTGGGGAATACGATTATAGGATAGACGTAGTCGTGGTTCTTAATCGTTATGAGGAAATAGAATTCTTCATTTTCTCCCTGAGGAATTGTAAGGTTTGTCGCACCAATCAGTTGGAGTTCGAATGCATATTCTGTCCCAATCATGTCACGAAACTTATTGTGTATGTAGGGCAACCACTCTGGATTAGTGCCGACAGAAATTTTAGTCGGTTCTTCAACAAGTCTTCACTTCAAATTTCCCTCCCTCTTGATGAAATTCCAGTATATTTTTGCGCTACAAACCTCACCGAATTGTCCCACAGCTTCCAGTTTGTTTTTCACTTATCTTCCAAAGTATAATTTTGTAAGGTTTTAAATATCGAAAGTGTGAACAATTTATGGTTGTTCCCGGAACGTTACCCGCGGGATTCATCCGGGGCGGCGTGAGAAGGTGTATGCATATCACGTTGAAGGAATAAAGCCCCCTACAATCACCAAAATTTATCTGTTTTACAGTTTAAACCTGTTGGAATAACAATTTCTTTTAACTTGTCACGAATTCTTAATGATTCAATACAAGTTCTTCTACCTTTGAATATCTGCACCTTGTGCATACTTCGAATGTGAATCCATATCTATTTCCATATCTTTCCTATCCTCCAAGCTCTTTATCTATAACAGCTTTGAATTCTGGAAAAGGCTGTGGCCCTAATAGTTGCTGAGGATTTGAACCATCACTTTTCATTATTACAAAGGAGGGTGTTTGTGTAAATCCTAAAGAATGAGCAAGAGCCAAGTTAGCTTCAATAAAGGGTTTGTATTTTTGGCTATCAAAACATGAGTTAAACTTCTGAATATCAAGTCCAGGGATCTCAGATGCAAACTTTTTGAGATTTTCTTTACTTGCCCATCCAGAATCAATTGGCCCTTGATTTTTATAGAGCAAATTATGATATTGCCAGAACTTTCCCTGGTCGTTAGCGCATTGAGCAGCCAGAGCTGCTGGGAACGAATCAAAACCACGATTAGGCAAATGTTCGAACACTAATGCAGCTTTTCCTGTCTGAACATATGTTGAATTTATCTGCGGTTCTGTTGCTTTTACAAACCTATCACACAAAATACATTGTAGATCACTAAAATCAATTACAGTAATGGGGGCAGTGCTAGTTCCCTGATGAGGTTGGCCCTCTTTAATTAGAGTATACAATGATAGCTTTGTGTTTCCCTGACTTTGTGGTTGTGCAAAAGCATAGAATAGATTGTAGAGAACAATTGAAGATGAGGAAGTAAATGATGATAACGATGCTTGTGCTGCAGAAAACATGATAGCAGCAATTACGATAGTAATTGTTAATGATGTGCTAACCTTTCTCCTGATATTATCATATGGTTTTATGTTGGCCATTAGATCATAGATTCTTTGGAACTGTATGAAGCTAGGGATAGCAGTAGTCAAATAGAATACCATTATACTAAGAAATAAAAATAAATAAGGTTTAGCGAAACCATAACTACGGCTGGCGATACAAACCAATTTGATTTAGTTTTAACCTCTGCCTCTACAGCGTTATGCCATTTTAGGGTAAAATGGATATTTATGTTATAAGTTAAACGTACTCTAATACCTTTGAGACGGTGCTTGTGCTAGCTGTTCTTCAGTAGGATTTCTTATAATATCTACCCTAGGAGGATTTGGCATATTTGCAACCAATTTATAAATAAATCATCTCACTCCATTGAGATTAATATCAATATCAATAGTTATACTCTTGTGGGCTTTGTATTCTGTTCAGAATAAGATTACAAGACAAGGTATTCTGACATATTGAAAGAGTAATGGACAGGACAATCACAGCTACAACAGAAGCAATAAAAATCTGCTGCTCACAACTCAACGATAGAGCTGGAAATATCAATATAAAACGTTCAGTATAAATAGTATTAGATTTAAGTCACATACAACAAAGCATTATAATGTAATTATATTGGCTGTTAGAAAGCATTATTATTCAGAGATTAACATACCATTTTGTGGCTAGAAATTCAAACAAAGAAGTGGCAGAGATATTATCCCAAAGAAGTGGCAGAGATATTATCCCAAAGAGATGTCATAACAAAAGAAGATTCAGAAATCGATAGAAAGATTTCTCTCGCAAATGAAGGTTTCGCCAGTAGGTGTTGCGAATTAGTCTTACGCGATAGGAATCGACTCTCTAAACAAAATGCATTGACAATATCTGAATATATCATTACTATGAAAAGAGAGATCAATCCTAGACTTAATACGATTAAAACTACAATTCAATCTTTGTGTGAGCTATCCAAAAAAGTTGGGATCTCAAAGAAATTCAATGATATGACCAAGGAAGATATTCTATTATACCTAGATAGCTGCAGAAAATCGGAAAGTGATGACCCATTACACAAATGGATAGGAACTTATAATTTAAGACGGATTATTCTTTTCCGATTTTTCAAATGGTTATACTATCCACATGTGGCTAATCCTGATGAAAGAAATGAATTATCCAATCTAGAACGGAAGCCCAGATGTATTATGGATATCCCTATGCTAAAAAGAAAAGAGATTAGCTGCTACAAACCTTCTGATTTATGGACACAGGAGGACGATCTAGTATTTTTGAAGTGGGTGACAAACAAACGGGATAGATGTTATCACACGATGTCTAGAGACTTATCTGCACGCCCTCATGAAATCTTGAATTTAAAAATAAAGGATATAGTATTCAAAACTGTGAATAAGTATCAATATGCAGAAGTTTTAGTAAATGGAAAAACGGGGAGCAGACATATCCCCCTTATTCAGTCAATTCCATATATCAAAGAATGGTTGTCAAATCATCCAAGCAGGAATAATCAAAAGTCTCCTCTTTTTGTGTCCTTGGGCAAATATGGCATGGGTAGAAAGCAACTTACAGTAGATGGCCTATATGGAATATACAAAGACTATAAAGAAGTGTTCTTCCCCAAGCTGCTTGAGGATCTAACGGTTTCAAATGAAGACAAAGAGAAGATCCAAAATTTGCTTACAAAGCCATTCAACCCTTACATTCGTAGACACTCTGCTCTGACAGAGAAATCTACCAAGTTAAAATCAAATACATTGAATCAACATGCAGGTTGGTCTGTGAATAGCAATATGGCTCAAAAGTACATACACTTTTTTGGAAACGAGAGTTCTGAATCGTTACTTGAAGCATACGGAATAATGACCAAGGATAATATCCCAATTGACACATTGAATCCAAAAATTTGTCCTAATTGTAACGAGGGTAATACTCAGGATGCTAAATTCTGTTCCAAATGCAAGATGATAATGAGCTTTGAAGGCTATCAAGAAGCAATAGAATCACAAAAAGAGAAAGAGGATAAGCTCACAGTAATGGAGGAACGATTCAACACTATACAGTCGCAAATGCAAAATCTAATAACAACTCTGGGATCCATGGAACAGTCAGAAAAGACCATGTTCGCAAGACAATTGTTTAAGAGTGGAATATATAAACAGCAATGAGCGAATTGTTTATTTCTTATGTCTACTTGACCAATCTCTGATAGCGACAGCGGAAACATTCTTGATATTTACCACCCTTAGGCATGTAGCGTTGTACCCACTCGTGATCACAATTTTCGCTCCTGTCTCTGGGGTAATTTTCTATCCATTCTTTAAAAAAATCCTATTCTGTTTGTCTCTAACGACTCATACAATATTGGATATACATTCATAAAAGATTTTGATAGGCTACCAGAGTTCGTTTTATAATGGGTTGTTTGCATGTTACTATGGGTATTTCTAAATAAATCATTAAAATGATAGAAAATATCCTCCCAGCTTAGGCCTTTAAATATATTATTTATTAACTCTTTTATCTTTGTTGGCTCACGGCGTTGTTGATCTCAACATACCATCCAGAGCATGCTTTGTCTCGACCATATTTGTCCTCAAACCATTTTGGAACTAACATATCTGCTATCCAAGCCCCAGTATTGACTACACTATTCTCGATGTCAATGTAAGGTCTATGCGTGTGTCCAAAAATTAGGATATCTGTTAGTTGCATACCTAATAGCGGATACTTTGCTTTTGATTTAGCGAACCTATCTATTGCATCCATTCCTTGTCGTTGTTCAGCAGTCTGCAGAAAATCCGTAATTTGGGGCTGTCCCTGTCTAAAGACTTTATGAAACGTCTCGTGTAAATAGCTTGCGATTTTTCCCTCAGTATCATTCATCCTACATAGCTCGTCTGAAATTTTGTTATATTCTGAAAGTTTCATCGTGATAAGCTTGGATTCTACCTCAAGTTCATGTCCATGGACTAGGAAAAAGTTCTTTTCTCCACTCCTAACTCTAAAGTGATTGTTAATATTATAACAGTTAAATTCAGGATAATTATGTGCTGAGTCTAATGTGATATGATCATGGTTACCAGGCAAATAATATACATCTTTAAAATGATTAACCAAAGACAGTACTTGATCTGATTCTTCCGAATAAATGATGTCGTGCTTTCTCCAAAGATCCCAAAGATCACCAATCACAAATAATGAATACTCTTTGGACATGCCCTTAGAAATACTATCTTTAAGAAAATTCATAAAAGCTGTTTTATTTGACTTCTCATAACCCAAATGCAGATCAGAAACTATATTGCTTTATCTAGACCAATCACGCTGAGTTGAATTTTTTTATCCAGACCATTCTCCTGATCCAAACGAGCTGGTTCATTCTGGATTGATTCTCTATTAGCCGTACTTTCCAACTGAATCAGACATAATCACTTAAGTGGATTAGGACAATTGACTAGATAAACTTAGAGCTTTCCCAGAACTGTCCTCTGAAGAGGACTTGGAGTTGGATATTGCGAATGTCTTACAAATTATAAAGATACTTTGGAGGAAAATATAGCCAACCTTCATATCTTAGAACTTTTCACAGACTACTTCCTCTATAGCATACCTGAAAAAGGGGATAGAAGCATTAGAGAATAAAACAATACACAGAAGCTCAGAGAGAACGCTAGTTAAATTATATAATTCTCTCCATGATCAATAGACGTGTTGCAAGAAGGTCTAGATCATCTGAAAAGAAGCGGTTTTGAGGTTGAACGAACCACTACAGGTTATGCCTTCACATTAGGATCAAAGAGGAAAGTTGTAGATCTCTATATAGGCAAGGAAGAATGTGAAGTAATACAGAAAATAGGAAAAATATTAGAGATAAGGATACTGGATGGACCCAAGCTTCGTATTACTATTTTACATGCCGTTATCGGAACGGGCTAAACAGATAATCAAATTGAGTTATGAACAAACTGCCGTCAGAGGAAAACAGTAGTTAAAGATACATTGACATTCTCGGTGGTACTTGCAGAAGATGAAACAAACAAAACAAGGGTTCTGGAGTATGGTGCTGACGATTTTGCTACAAAGCCAGTCAGCGCTGATACTGTAGTAGCTAAAGTTAACAACATATTATTAAAAAAGAACAAGTTGGAGTCTAATCTCAGTTAATTTGCAATCTTGGTTTTTCTTTTCTTTTGTCATAAAAGTAAACACTTAACAACCAAACTTAGTGCCCAATTCGTTTAATTTAATGCGCATCATAACTAATTTAGAACAGGCGTCGTGCTTTTAGTAACACGAATCGAAGGCTGCGAGCAAATTCTTGATTATTATTAGATATAGTTAAGGCCGCCCACGGCTGTAAATTGAAGTTATGAGATTCTAAAATATCTTGGTGGCCATAATACTAATGAGTTTAGCTAATGCAAAAACATGAATCTCCAAGTGAGGACAGGAGAAGGAAGAGAATTTTGTTT
>JAICVW010000713.1 GCA_025935105.1 Nitrososphaeraceae archaeon | reverse complement strand
TTTTGTCCATACGCCTAATGCGATAAATGCAGCCCCGATCGCCACAAGTAGATAGTCTACAATGAATATAGTTTCCCATGGCTTGAAGAATATAGCCCCTATCATGAATAAAATGGCAAGCAAAATCAAAGCAATCCCGGTGATCATCTCTGTGTTTATTCCTAACATGACGAATAGTGACAGACATCTACTATAAAAAGTATTTATTGCCTTCGGTTCTCCCTAGTACGAGTGAGTCCAAGTTTACCTCTCCTCTTGGTATTTGCTACCTTACGGCGATATAATTGAGTGCCCAGCATTTTGTTCGTTCTTTCCGTTAGTGGGATTAATGAGGCATATGGCGCGAGCACTGGCCCTATGATCTCTATCACTTTACCTATAATCTTGTTCTTTTCGTCTACAAGTATTTCTCCTGCTCGAATATCCACGGTCCTGGTACGGAGTAATCGAACAATGATCATATTGCTTTTTGCTAAGTGCAATACTTCCCCTACCTCGTCTAGTCCCTTACTGCTCATATTTGATGTCTGTTATCGGGACTTGGATTTCTGTTTGCTTTTCTGGAGCATTTTTGACGCAATTTGTACTAAAATGAACTTCTTTTTTTGTTCAGGATGTTTAGCCAAGGTGATATAACCAGACTTCACGAAAGATCTTCTTGGATATCTTACATTTTCTGAAGTTTCTTCTGGGAAAGGTCTGTAACCGGCTTCATTAGCAGCATCTAAAAGGTCTGCAACGGTCGGGTCAAAAATTGTTAGTTCTCTTCTTATCTTCCGTCCCTTTCGCCTGTTAAGACTCTTGTTAAAATAGTCGAGCCATATCACAATCCGTTCATAGTCTTTCAATTATGGTAAATCCTTATCCAGACATTATTAATTACCTTTGGAATTATCATTTATTAGTTCTGCATCAACCTAAGGTGTTGAGAAGCAAAATGCGAGAACGAAGTCGTTCTCTATATGCCCAACCGCTCGCAGAAGTAAGTATATTATTTCCTATAAACTCCTGTCGACTCATCTTCAACGGCGATGCATTATGGGTCTGGTTCAGAGATTAATATGTCTGTAAAATAGCAAATCATGGAAACCGGTAAATTACAATCAACTCGTTGGGGTTCAAAGCTATCCTTAAGTTTGCAGTCATGGTCACAACTATAATAATCTCAGCATCGAATGCCTCAGAAGAGGCGAAGTCCAGACAGAAAAAATTGTAGACAGTATACAGATGGCGAGACGAATTTGTATACAAAAGTGGGATCTTGACATAATTTCTGTGTACAAACCTAGGACTAGGGATTAAGCCCAGCTTCCATTGTGGTCTACATAATAGTACATCTTCACCCGTTTTGATGGGCTTTTAGGGGGTGTTTTTTGGGGACAAAAATGGGCAAGAGGTGGGCAAGTTTCAATAAATGGGTGCAAGCCCAGATTGTATACAGAATGTGTACAAACATGTTTCAAGAAATAAGTCCACTTCGGGGCAGCAATACTGGAGGAAAAGCATCTATGAGGAGAATGTAAAGTTTGATCTGCCTAAATACGGTGCTCAGTCATAAAAGAGGCAATCGCTTGTAATGGAATCGCTTTAGCACTTAGATTGGAAGAGTTATCAATATCTAAAAATTTGTGATGTTCAACTCCTGGTTCTAAATAATACCATCGATAAATAAATGGTTGTGAATATTATATGTGGAATCCTACCCCTTACTGTTTCGACGTTGGACGATTT
>JAICVW010000504.1 GCA_025935105.1 Nitrososphaeraceae archaeon | reverse complement strand
TATCATCATAAGTTCTGCAGTCAGTTTGTTTACTAATAGGATAGCCGTCACAATGTAAAAACATCAGACTAGCAGATCCATCGTCTGCAAATTGATAATATTTTGATATTGCATTTATTGCAGTTGCATTATTCCATACATCACCATATTTTGCTGCAAACCAATTAGGTGATTTAATTCCATGACTTTCCAAGCACCGTTTAGTTTGAAAGTATCAGGGGCAGTAAGTTTGTGGCTACTGGCCAATAATACAACAGGATTAGGAGAAAGAGCACCGACGTGAAAGGTACCTAATAGAACTAGAACAGCATAAATAATTATTCGAGTGTTAATTTTGTCCAACTATTATCTCCTGATTAAGTGCCATAACTTTTTGGCTATTAGTATTTTTGCAGACATATTATATTAATAAGCATATTCTTCTATCCATAACTAATGTTGAGTTGTAGGGTATGAATTTGTTCTTCAAGGATTGTTTGTTTGTTCTAGACAATCGCCTAATTGTTATAGAACAGGATTATTTGAAGATACTATTATTTCACACCACGCTTATTGTTCCTTTTCTTTTCTATAGGGAAATATTAATCCTATTCTTTGGGATATAACTAATAGAACCGGGACGAGGGAAACTATCAGCGATAAGGAGAAAATATTATCATGCCCTAGTCCATTTAGAAATGTCCTAAATCCGAATGGCCTAATAGACAAGATAACTAAACCGACCGAGAGCAAGATTAGTACAGTCAATTCCATTAGCACCTTCCGTCTTTCCAATGATGCCTGTTTAGGAAGGTGAGAATTATCCGGCATTGATACTATAAGATTATAACATAAATAATATATTAAATCTTCATAAGTCATATAAAATGCATTTATATCATCCTTAATTGTTAGAAAGTGAACTGAGCTTATTCATGTGCGCAATAATAAATTATGCTATGCTATTGCGAAGTTATATTCATGGAGGATGAGATGAATATTGAAACAGGAAAAGAGACATAAACTTCAACTTCTTTGTGCTATTGATGATAGCTTAATCAATTATCAGATTGTGAGACCAACTGATATACAACTTATCTGTAGACTATCATATGATAAGCTCATAAATCAGATGATTTACATGAAACAAAAAGGCATGATACAGAGAGATAAGAAAAATAAAGGTTCAATAACAGTAACAAAGAAAGGCAAGATGTTCATAAAGCAGTATAAAAAGTTAGTAAATCTTATCGACAGTACGGGACTATAAGGCTGGGCAAAGTGGGCATACATGCTAGCCAACTAGTTAACTAATAGGTAACATTCACATGTTCACCCATGCTGCGATCGATGGATAACTAGGAATCTATTGACAAACTAACTTTGTTAGTTGGGTTAATTGGTTTGTTGGTTCCATCATTAACACAGTACACGTGGATATGTATCTTTAAGCACGAGCACATTCCGGACAAAATATAAATAAACTCTTCAATAAGGAATATTTTTATATATATAATTAGTTGTCAAATCCTGGGTTCAATAGGATAATGGAGTTCTGTATATATTGTAGGGGACAATACGAAGGAGATTTTGAGGATCACCTGAAAAAGCTTCATAGCTTTGATAGTTCGATGGCGGAATATCTCGCAATATTAGAAGAGAGGTTAGTCTACATTGAGAAGAAGATGGACAAACTTGGAAGCAAATGATTGACTGACTTGACCGGTGATCGTTTTATTACTCCTTTGAGATGTTGACATTATGCTGGAAGGATTAAATAATATGCAATTCCCAGCGTCATAAATATTTCTCCAAACCAAAGGGTAGTATAAAATGCGCCAGAATGATTCCGGCTAGATCAACTAAACTATAATAGTGAAATATTTTAATTGGAATAATAATGGTATCCGACTTTCATATCTGAAGATACAGGCTCGACCTCCTATCCTCAGTAAGGGGATAAATATAATCTTCAATGTAAGTTGATGCCCTCATACTACTGCATACACTGGCACCAGTTTACAGAGTCCTGTTTTCATCTGCTACCACTTGTTACCACAGAATTTAAGTCGTGCGAGAACTACCCATCAGATATAGATACTGTAAGAAATAAAATTAATTGGAAAGTTATATTACACTATAGTCCAGGCGACTGAAGCCTTACTACCACCTACAATAGACAATTGATAGTATTGACCACAAATGAGGGAATTATGAGTAGTCACAGGTATTCTTCGGTTCAGTTCTCACGATGGCATCGCCTTTTACTATTGTGTTAGTAGTGATGTCAGTACTTGTTATTGTACGTTTTCTGAGGTAGTAGTTCGTCGAATCTGAGTGTTATTGCTGACCAGTCTAACACTGCCTCAGCTCATTCGACTACAATCTTTAACCAAAATCAGGGCAATAAGAGTGCTGTCGGCGGCAATAATCTTCTAGCCAATAGTAGTTACAATAAAGTAGTCACGCTCAACTTTGATCATGGCACTTTAGCAACGTCAGAATCGCTTCTAGATATCATAGTTATCATATCCTTAGGAGCCATAGTGAATTTACTTTTAAATCTACATTGTTAGCCATGTGCTCTACGTGCTTGTGAGCGACTTTGAGGACAACTACAATGTACTCCGGTTTTGGTAATACGAGATCATGGTTCTGCTATTACAACACAGCACATGCTAGTCGTCGCTTTGCTCCCTCCAGGGTAAACATTGCCCCATTCCCTACTTTACCTTAACATCCCATGTACCCTTGAAAGATTATAGTCTATGCAACCCGAAGGTATTTTCTGCCATACTACTACTACCAGTGCCATCGTTTTAATGACTGTGACTGTGAGTAGCAACGGTATGATATTCCTTATCATAACACGTATTGACATCGTCAACACTGAGCTTTCCATTCTTGTTAGCCGCATCAGTCATGCAATTGAAGAACCGCTTTATTGCAAACGCAGGCGTTACAATTGTGCTAGCGGTAAGCAGTGCCAAACCTGTTGCTATGACAATTACACTTAGTGTTGTGAGCCTTCTATTGATCATCGAATCTAATAATGTAAAGAGGATATTTATAGGTAAAATTAATCTTGCTACTATAAAAATAATCTAGTTCTTTATAAACGGAGTACCGAGATGTGATATCTTCTGGTGAAGATAGTTTCAGTAGAAGCGAATAGATAGCAGATTCTCGGAGATATCTAGTCAGGCCTCC
>JAICVW010000590.1 GCA_025935105.1 Nitrososphaeraceae archaeon | reverse complement strand
GAAAGATTCTTTATTTGGATGGCTCAAGAGTTTCAGAAGAATCCAGACACGATATGAAAGACTAGCATCACTCTATTTAGGATTCATTCAACTTGGCTGCATAATGATCCTAATGAGACTTTTCAGATGAGTTCATATTATATTTTTTTACCAGTTGCTTTCGAAAGAATTTCTGCTGCTTGACTGTATAATAATGCCTCTTCGCCGGTGACACCAAATGCGGCACTCTCATGATTAAGGCTATTTTCGGTAAGTAGCTTCACAGCTACAGCTGCAATATCTCTAACATCTACAATGCATTTTGGCTTTTAATTGTCTGACCAAAGAAACTAATAAAATTCTGCATAAATGCACCTGCACGTAAAAACGTATACGGTATTCCAAATTCCTCTATGATTTTTTCTTCATGTCTATGCCATCTTCCGATTGATCCAACAAACTGGAAAACAGACAACTTCACGATCTGTCTGACACCATTTTTCTTTGCTTCCCTTATCAGGTTAGTAGAAGACATTCCTTCTTCCACGTTAGGTCTGGGTAGTGTTCCCCTGACTTTAATATCCGAAGAGGATGGAAGAGATGGAATGATGATGTAAGCTGCTTGACTAATTCGCTGCCAACAGTTCCTGTTGCTCCTGTTACTAAGATCCTAGTCATCGATTTAGAAACACACAATTGTCATACTTAAATCCAGTAATAACAGTTAGGTAACCAAGTGAAATATTGCCATCCTTCAAATAGACTAATAAAAACTGAACAGCATCCGGTCAACTTAAGAAATAGCCTAGCCGACGCCCTTTAATGCTGAACCCATTGCATAACATGTTGCAGTATCATGCTTATGTTTATTAGGATTTATCCACTATTGTTTCAATTATTTAATAGATTCATGCAATTCAGTATATGCCTGTCGTACCTCATCGATCGATGTACCGTCTTCCAAGGTACTTAAATCTCCAATTGTAGATGATCCACTTGATATCGATTTCAATAACCTACGCATTATTTTTCCACTTCTAGTTTTCGGTAGCTTATTAACAAAATAAATTTCACCAGGGGTTGCAATTGGACCCACTGAATCTCTAATATGACTTGTAAGTTCAATTCGTAGCTGCTGATCTGATAACGTATTGAATTCTGTGCGCTTTACCAAAAATGCAATTATTGAATCACCTTTTTTCTCATCCGGTCTACTGGTAACTGCTGCTTCGGCTATCGCCCGGTGTGAAACAAAAGCACTTTCCAACTCCATTGTACCAAGTCTGTGTCCAGATATTTTGAGTACATCATCAGCTCGCCCTAACAGCCAAATGTAGCCATCAATGTCGTATAGGGCGTAGTCACCAGTAAAGTAAATATTATTCTCGAATTTTTTCCAGTAGGTACTCTGATATTTTTCATTGTCATTCCAAAGTGTATTTAGCATTCCCGGCCACGGTCTTGTAATTACCAAGTACCCCTTTTTATCCCGATCTACTGGTTTTCCACTCTCATCCACAACAACTGCGTTTATTCCAGGCAATGAGAAACTACCGGAGCCCGGTTTCATCGGGACGGCATCTATTCCAGTGCACCCGCTTATCATTATGCCGCCTGTTTCAGTTTGCCACCATGTATCTACAATAGGACAATTTTCCCTTCCGATAGTTTTAAAGTACCACATCCACACCTCTGGATTAATTGGTTCACCAACTGTACCTAATAGTCGCAGAGAAGACAGATCAAAAGCATTAGGAATTTTATCTCCGAATTTAATGTACATTCGAAGAGCTGTGGGAGTAGTATATAGAATTGTGGCGCCATGCTTTTCTACTATTTTCCAATATCTGTCAGGTTGGGGATAATCTGGCGTTCCTTCATACATTATCTGGGTAACACCATGCAATAGCGGCGCGTAAACTATGTAACTATGACCAGTCACCCAGCCTATATCAGCAGTACAGAAGAAAATATCCTTATTCGTGAAATCAAATACCCATTTAGCTGTCGCGTATAGATACGTTAGATAGCCTCCAGAGCTGTGTACAACACCTTTGGGCTTACCAGTAGTACCAGAGGTGTATAGAATATATAACGGACTAATACTTTCCATTGCTTCTGGTTCACAGTATGGCCGCGTTTCAGTTACATCGTGCCACCATACATCTTTAGAATTAATCTGAATGTTATTTGAAGCCCTCTTTAGGACAATAACATTTTTGATTGATGGACAAAGAGGAATGACCTGATCTACAATTTTTTTCAGTTCTATAAGTTTGCCTCTCCTTAAGCCTCCATCGGCAGTTATCACCACCTTAGAATTTGAGTCATTTATTCGATTGGCTAATGCTTGTGCACTAAAACCAGAAAACACAACGATATGGATTGCCCCAATTCTTGCGCAGGCTAGCATTGCGATCATAAGCTCTGGCACCATTGGAAGATAAATTGTTACGCAATCACCTTTTTTGACTCCGAGATTTTTTAGACCATTGGCAAACTTATTGACAGAAAGATATAGTTGATAATAAGTAAGGACTCTGCTCTCATAAGTTTCAGACTCCCAGATTACTGCAGCTTTATTTTTCAAATCAGTATTTATGTGTCTATCGAGACAATTGACAGATGCATTTAATGTGCCGCCTACAAACCATTTATAGAAT
>JAICVW010000090.1 GCA_025935105.1 Nitrososphaeraceae archaeon | reverse complement strand
CTTATCGGTGTTCCAACGAGAATGCCGATAGTTAGTCAATTTGTGGCGACGGTAATGGGTAAAGAACCAGAAAGGGGTATCGATCCGATGGAAGCAGTTGCACTGGGAGCAGCGATACAAGGAGCTATTATCTCTGGCGATGTATCAACAGACATACTTCTGGTTGACGTTACACCGTTGACACTAGGAGTGGAAGTTCTGGGTGGACTTAAAGAGTCATTGATAGATCGCAATACAACCATCCCAACTAAAAAGAGCAAAGTGTTTACTACGGCTGCTGATTATCAGACCGCGGTTACTATACATGTGGTTCAAGGCGAAAGAGCCATGGCTAGTGATTGTGTTTCTTTGGGAATGTTTAACCTTTCAGGTATACCGCCGGCGCCGCGAGGTGTGCCTCAGATCGAAGTCACATTCGATATAGATGCAAACGGTATTCTAAATGTCAGTGCCAAAGACATGGCTACAACCAAGGAAGCAAAGATAACGATCACTGCAAATACCAAGCTGTCTAAAGAGGAAATTGAAAGGTTAAAGAAAGAGTCTGAACAATTCGCCGAGGCTGACCAGAAGAAGAGAGTAGAAGCGGAGGTTAAAAATGAAGCAGACAATCTGGTTTATGCTGCTGATAAATTAGTAAAACAGGATTTGAAAGATAAAATAAAACCAGATCAGGCTGAAAAGATTAACAACAGTGCACAGCAGCTTAAGGATGCAATCTCGAACAATGATTTGGACAATATTAAGGCAAAGACCCAAGAACTGAAAAATGTGATAGGCGAGGTTAGCACGGAAGTCTATAGGGCAGCAGGAGCTACTCCTGGTACACCGGGTCAACCTTCAGAATCCGCTACTCAAGAAGCTTCAGCGACGAACACCGATCAAGCGTCTAACACTAGTGGTAGTGGTCCACCACCGCAGTAATAATGGCCATTAGTATCATAGCTTTAACCTTGACAACATACATTAGGATTCTTACGCCATGAGCACCAAGCGGGATTATTATGAGACACTTGGATTATCGAGAAATGCAAGTAAAGATGAAATTAAGAATGCATACAGAAAATTAGCGTTACAATATCATCCTGATAGAAACAAGACACATGGCGCGGAAGAAAAATTCAAAGAGATTTCAGAGGCTTATGCTGTCTTGTCGGATGACGAGAAAAGAAAGAGGTATGACATGTATGGTCATGTCGGAGCTGAAGAAGTTTTCCGTGGTTCCGAAGCCAATTTCAACGAAGTGTTTAAAGACATGGGATTTGGTGGCTTCAGGGACATTTTCGAACAAATTTTTGGAGGTAGAGGTGCTGGCGCTGGAGGATTTGGGAATGAGGCCGGCGATCCCTTTGGATTTGGATTTGGTTTCGGCGGAGGACGAAGAAAGGGACGTGATATACTCTATGATGTGGAGCTTAATTTAGGGGAAGTGCTAAAGGGTAAAAAAGATGAAATAGAGCTGCCAAAGCTAGAACGATGTATCTCTTGTGGGGGAACCGGGGCATCTCCTGGAACCAAGCCTAGGAAGTGCAGCGTATGCAATGGACAGGGACAAACAAGACGCATTTATAGCCAAAATAGGTTTTCAACATTCGTTTCTCTTGAACCATGTCAAACTTGTCAAGGACAAGGTGAGATAATAGATAAGCCATGCATGACATGTGACGGCTCGGGCAAAATTAGAAAGAATAAAAAATTAAAGTTGGAGATTCCTGCTGGTGTCGAGGATGGAGTCACTCTACAAGTAAGAGGCGAGGGCGAGCCCTCCGCGAATGGTTCACCTGGCGATCTACTTGTTAGAGTTCATGTTCAGCCACACCCGCTTTTTGAGAGGCTTGAAAATGGCCACCTTCTTTACGTACTCAATCTTAACTTTACAGATCTTGCGTTAGGGACCGAAGCCCGTGTTCCTACCCTGGATGGTAATGAAAAATTGAAAATCCCACCAGGAACACAGCCTAATGCAATTTTGAAGATCAAGGGTAAAGGTTTACCTCAATACGGTAGTTATAGCAAAGGGGACGAACTAATTAGAATTAATATGAAAGTTCCCGTAAAGTTGAACGATACGCAAAAGTCATTACTTAAGGAACTTGATAGGCAGCTTCGAACCGAGTGAAAATCTACTTGCGATGCTGGAATAAATCTTTAACCGTGGATGGTTGAAATAACCTGCTAATGTAAAGCTAACGACAGCTCAATTCGCATGTGGTTAGCTATTAGCTCCAATTTAAGTTCCAATGAAACAATAACCCTTCTAAAGACATCAGTTTACTTCAAAAGAAATTAAATAGCCATGAATATTCAAATTCGAATGTAAGATCGGTTGTTAGAACATGACACTTCGATGAAGATGACTAACATTAATGATTTCAGAATTAGATATTTAGAGTATGATAATGTTCCAAAGATGTCTGATGTTACTCAAGTATTACTTTTGTTGCACGGCATAGGAGCATCTGCTGAGAGGTGGTTGCCAGTAGTACCTGAACTATCGAAGTACTTTAAGGTAATAGTCCCAGACATAATCGGTTTCGGTTACAGTGACAAACCAACAGTGGAATATACTTTGGATTTCTTTATAACATTTCTACAAGGTTTCTTGGATAATTTAGACATCGAAAACTTGAATATTATAGGTTCGTCTTTTGGTGGATGGATGGCAATGGAATTCGCTATGCGATTTAACAAAAGAGTAGACAGGCTGGTTTTGGCCGCGCCAGCAGGGCTGATGCAATTTTCAACACACGTCCTTGATGAGTATATTATGGCAGCACTTTATCCTACTCGGGAAAACACGCTTAAAGCGTTCATGGATATGGCATTTAATCCTGGTATTGTCACTGAAGACACAGTCACAGATTTTGTGAATCGGATGAGACTTCCAAATGCCAAGTACGCATTCATGTCAACCTTGCTAGGAATGAGGGACTCTCCAACCCTTAATGAGCGACTCTCAAAAATAATAATGCCGACAATGTTCGTTTGGGGAAAAGATGATAATATGATACCTATCCAATGTTTGAAAGATTATAGACTAGTTCCTAGGGGAGAACTTGTAGTGATTAATGATTGCGGACATTCTCCATTCGTGGAAAAGCCTACAGAGTTTAGCAAAGCCGTTCTAAAATTCCTAGCTAACCATACTCTAGGGGATCATATTAAATAAATCCTGGGTATAACCCCTATGTAGACAATGACTAACACAGGTGGTGGAGATGAACCGGCGGGAATTTTTAAGGAGGCAATCGAAAAAGGTGTTGCAGCCCAGAGAGATCTCATAAAAAATTATACAGCAGTTCAGCAGGACGCAATTCATAATTTCTTCACCACACTTCAAGGCCTAACATACTATAATGCAATGTTCAAGACTACCGTGCAAAGTGGGGGTAGGATTTCTATCCCTGAAGCTGAAAGACAAGCATTGAATATTGAAGATGGTGACCTGGTTCAAGTGATCATTATACCTATTAGGAGAAGGAAAGACATTCATTAAATAATTGGATTAGACCGTCCAATTAATTTCTAGTACGGTGCAGATGGACTTACGACGGATAATCGTAAGGGCGTCTTAAGTTAAGATCATAGTCCCAGCTGATAGCATATTCAAACATTCTAGAATTATAATTGAGTGGGAAGGGGCATCGGCTGAGGTAGTGATGTATGTTCTGTATCTATTACCTAGATTTGAGTTTCAGAAATACGTCTAGAGCTTGAGCCATCTATTGAACGTAGCCATATATATAGTACTACGGCAATAAGTGCAATGAGTTGATTCGAACTACCCCTCTAACTACCCATGCAAAAGAGTAACTGCATTTTTCGATTGGTTACACATAATTGCAAATGTGGAGTACTAGAGTATGGCTGGTTGCAATAGATCCTATCTGTCCAGAATAGTTTTGAGAATTTATATTTCAGTCTACAGGAATATGTCGATGGTAGAATCTCTACTTTCTTGGATCCTAATTGACATTTTTATGGATGGTAAGTATGATGTGGTGTATTCTAACGACAGTTCGTGATACCATGAAGCAGGTATTTTACTGGGTCTAATATATCGGTTGAATTATAGTTCTAAAAGAAAGAGCCTTACTTGAGAATAGTAAATTACCGGATAAGAGAATTGAGAATTTCGATGATGTGTTTACTACTGTCACTCTATGAAAGAAGTATGTGACATAGAACGCGTTTACAAATAGATACGATTATTCATTTTATATACAATGCAGTTCGAGTATACATCAAATGCTAAATGCTATCTCGCTTGATTGAAAGTGAAAGGCTTTAGCTTCGCATGTCCCTCGTAGTGTAGATAGTATTATAACCACGATTGCTTACTGTGACCGAGCTTTTATCCACTGACCTACTTTAGGAAGGACATTATTCTGAGAATAGCTGCTAGCAATAAGCCCTACATGCCCAGTATGAAATCGCATCAGTCTCTTATCACGACTGGATATCACATCATTCAACGGAGCACTGCACTGCGGAGAGACGAGATGATCCTCTTCTGCGATTATATTTAAAACAGGAACTTTGATCCTAGAAAGATCTATGTTATCGCTTCCTATCTTCATTTCGTTTGCTACCAAGAGATTCTTTTGATAAATATCAACGATCCACTGTCTAAACGTCTCGCCGGCGATGGGTGGGGTATCGTACAGCCACTTCTCTACGCGGAGAAAATTCTGAACAAATTCCTCATTATCAATATTTTCGACTAGATTGAAATATTTGTTCACTCCCTGCTTAAAGGGTTTCAAAGTGGAGAATAGTGCGTAAAGTTGTTCTGGAGGTAAATTGCCTATCGAACTAACCATTCTATCTGCCTCAAAATGTCTAGAAAAATTCCCTAGCACGGTAGTATCTTGATTTGAGTCAATAACCGGAGCTATGGTGGCCAAATTTCTAACTTTATCCTCGTGGAGTGAACAATAAATCGCAGACATCGTCGCTCCCATACAATATCCGTGTAGCGTGACCTTGTCTACGGAATTTTTTCTTCTAACGAATTCCACACAATCATCTATGTAACTGTTTATGTAATCATCAAATGACACATATTTGTCTGCCTGCGATGGTGTTTTCCAATCTACTAAATAAATATCGAAGCCTTGAGTTAGCAAGCTACGAATCCAACTCTTGTTTCGTTGCAAATCGAGGATATAAGACCTGTTTATCAATGCGTATACAAACAAAATTGGTGTCTTGACCGTCTTGCTCACCATGGGTCGATAGTGCAGAAGGCTGTACAAACTTGTCTCATCTACTATTTCATGAGGAGTACCTCCAACCGTTACATTACCTGCATTATGAAGCACCCCTCTAGTTTTTTCGAGCTTGCGTGCTAATTCTCCAATTTCTCTTAATACTGAGGTGGTATCTGTTTCGCCGCTCGTTCCGTGGTCTTTCCCTAATTTCTTTTCTGAGAAGCTACTTAGATATATCTCCTGATTCATTTTGTTTCAAAGCTCCTAACTTTAGAGTGAAATCATTAAATTTTTTGTTTAAGTCATGGACCGTTTTTTTTAAATCATGAATATCCTTAGATAGATAATCTAATTCACTTCGGGTAGGTAGATTAAGTATCTTAAATTGTTTCTCTGTAATCTTTTGTAAATGCATCACTGTGTCGTACTGATCCCTCAATAACATACTATTCAAGATAGCGTAATCCTTCGAATCAAACAAGCCTGTAAACTCTTCTTCAAAAATGTCTATTGCAATTTTTCTAAAGTTCTCGAAGTCTTTTTTTGAGTTATACTCCTTCGGTGCTTTCTCGGAAGCCTTTGCCAATGCATTCGTATATGCATTATTGATTCGTGCCCAAAACTCCTTTACGTGTATCTGGAATTCAAGAAAGGTTTTCCAAAGCTCAATAATATCCTGGAGATCAGATCTGGAACCTTGTGAAAAAGCAAAGAATGGTCCCACAGTCGGCAAACGACTAATATTTGACCAAATGTTTAACATTTGTGTCAATTGTTCAGTGACAAATTGGGGATTGATTTGGTCCTGAGTTTCATTGATTTTGTCGTCTATATTGTCTTTCCTATTGCTGTCAACATTGCCATGTATGACCATATGATTCATTTTTACTAATTGTCACTATTCCAGTTGTGACAATATTCAATCTCTATTCTCATCTAATTATTATACCTTTTCGTGATATCTTAACTACAGGATACTGAAACACACTTGTCTATCTGTGACTTGAGAGCATAGCGAAAATCTTTATCTGGCCCGCTTGCAGCTACGTTTTATAAAGGTGCATTCGCCTTTTTAATCTACCATGCCACCTGAGCTGGATATGACCATGTGTCTCTTTTAGACAGGTGATAATCTGGGGCTCGTAGCTCAGCATGGACAGAGCGCCTGCCTTCTAAACTCGGAGAAAGCCGGAAGTCGTGGGATCGAAGCCCACCGGGCCCGTTTTTGTAAACTATATTTGATAGCAAATATGTCATGTTGCGTGCTAAACGATTTTAAGTAGCTATTTGTGCACTTTCTTTATCTAAAATATGTTAAGTGATAATGATTTGCGCCGCATTGTAAAACAAGCGAGAGATGGAGCAGTGCCACGCAAATTTAGCCAATCTGCAGAAATAACTCTCCTACTAAAGGATATTGATGTTAAAAGAGGCTTTAATCTTAATGAGGTGGTTGTTTTGCCCCACAGCCCTACTAGGCAATCCAGTATTTGCGTAGTTGGAACTGGCGACACTGGCACGCGAGCACAGAAAGCCAACATAGATCGAATTTTGCAACCTGAAGAGTTAGATAGGCTGGGAACCAACAAGAGGGAGGCAAGAAAGGTTGTAAAAGAGCATGACTTTTTTCTTGCAGATACAGCTCTAATGGCAACTGTGGGACGCGCCTTCGGACAGTTTCTAGGGCCGAAAGGCAAGATGCCTACTCCTCTGCCATATGGTGCTCCTCTAGAAGCAATCGCAGATCGCATGCGAAAGTCAGTTCGAATAAGAGCGAAAAATCAACTCAACGCATCTGCAAAAATCGGTGACGAGAAAATGGATGACAGTCAACTGACAGCTAATGCTAGTGCTGTCATCGCGGCTGTAGAAAAAAAACTTCCACAAGGCGACAAGAACATACGTGATGTCCTTGTCAAATTTACTATGGGTAAAGCCGCAAAGTTGCCACCTGTGGTCAGAGAAAAGGACAAAAGAAGGACCGAATGATCAAATGACATCTCAAACCATAGCTGACACGCAAAGGAAGAGTTATCCCAAGAAAAAGCGTATGTTGTATGATGAGTTGCGAGAGCTACCCAGTCGGTATGATGTAATTGCAATTTCCAAAATGTCCAAGGTGCGTGCCACTCAACTTATGACAATTCGGAAAAAATTTAGGACTACAATGAATATCAAAGTGATCAAAAACAGAGTAGCTCAGCGTTCATTCGAAAAAACAAATAACAGGCAGGGGTTAAGCGAATTAAGCAAAGAATTGGAAGGGCAGTGTGCTCTCTTATTTACTAACATTAGCCCGTTTAAGCTTAATTTATTATTTGACAAGAATAAAGTCTTCATGCCTGCAAAAGGGGGAGATCTCGCCACTAAAGATATCTTGATACCTGCAGGGAACACCGGAATCCCGCCTGGTCCTGTCCTTTCAGAGTTTAAAGAGGCAAACGTGCCGACAAAAATTGACCAAGGTAGTATATGGGTAAGTAAAGATACTGTGGTTGTGCGTTCGGGGAGCGTCATATCCCAAAAGTTGGCTTCGTTAATGAGCAAACTCAATATCAAGCCTGTTGAAGCAGGAATTTCGGTCAGCCTGGCAATAGCTAATGGATTGCTCCTAAAGGAAAATGATCTAAAGATCAACCTTGATGATTATAGACAAGAGTTGGCCTTATCGTTACAACAAGCTATCTCGTTGGCGACGGAATCTGCCTATCCAACTCCCGAAACTATCCGAGGCCTAATCTTGAAGACACATCAAAATGCCATGTCGTTAGCCATTCAGTCAAGCTATGTGTCATCTGATACTATAACCTCACTCTTATCTAGAGCTAACAATGGCACACACGTTTTAGCAGAATTGGTAAAGAGAGTAGGGTATCTTGCAAGTTAGCATTCTAAATATGGTAATGTATTAGAAAGAATTGTTCCAGCAAAAGTTAGCATTCTAAATATGGTAATGTAT
>JAICVW010000462.1 GCA_025935105.1 Nitrososphaeraceae archaeon | reverse complement strand
GCATAGCTGAGGTTGCCTCTTCTTACCCAAAATCCCATGTTGTTGTCCTCATGAACGTTCGTGCTCATGAAAGGAACGAAGTAGAATCCATAGCAAATATCGCCAACATATTTATAGAATTTTAATATTTTTAATTATTTTAGTTATACTGGGTATTTTGTGAACATTTATTGGCTAAAATGCACTGCTATCTGAGAGTCAAAATCTATAAAAAAACATGAAATCAACCGATAGAGATTATACATAAATAAGAATAAAATACAAACTATCGGATTTTAAATCGTATGTATGTTATCCACGGGCGATATTACAATTATCCCCGCATTTTTTTTGCCGGTTTTTGCAGATTGTTTAATTGCCACGACTGCGTGCTCAACATCTGATTCTTCCACTATGGTAACTACCGTGCTTCTATTGGAATATGACGTCTTTGCAGTCCCGGCGCCCATACCATAAGTTACCATGTACTTTTCACCTTGTCCCATACCCTTAGATCCATAAAACGTAGCTTGTAAATTGAGTGCTTCCAAGGAAGCTAACACTGAGTCGGTTTTTTCAGATAATATGAAAGCCTCTATTCTTTTCATAGTCGCAAATCGCTCCGTCGCTTTGTCTTCAGATAAATGGGAACTCGGTTTTTGGTCCACTTGGAATCCACCTTTATTTTACTTATAAAGTACACTTATTGTTAATTTTTTCTATATTTATCAATACAGAATTTTATGCACTTTTTTGCCTCAGTAGTCATTGTTTTCTCCCAACCGTGGATAAGGCGATGCTTTATATTTAATTATATCATCAATATTTAAGGCAATTCCTCAGTACTGGCTACTTCGGGTGAAACTAATTTCTCTTTTGATTTCTTCAGCTAGGCTATTAAGTATTACCTTTGCAGAATTTCCGAGCAATTCTCTTATCGGATTTTCAAAATTCTGAAACTGAAAGGGAGCGTGACCATCGATCTTGTACAATGTTTTGAGAATATTAAGTAATCTTTCTGATGATTCTTGACCGATTGCCTTGTTCATACTCTTAGTTAGTAGATCAATAAGTTTCTTGGGATGCCATTCGCGATACACAAATTGACTATGATGATGATGAAGAGTATATTGATGAAGGTTCAGAATCTTCACAAGATATTCTAGAGATAATTCTCTAACCGATTCTGCATTATAGCAACAAACAATTTCTAGTGATAGTCCAGGTAAGGTCAATGCTTTCTCGTACTCTAGCAAACTCTCTTTTTGATTTATCTCTAAGAATCTATCGTTTGATCCGATACACAAAATCCATTTGAACTCAGTCAGCTCGGCAGCAACTAATTGCAATGAATTCAGAGGCTGGTTGTGAGGGGATTTGTTTTCTGGCAACAAAAAAAGATTCTTGTCTAAAAGTCTCAGTGCTCCCTTTTGCACGAAATTTTCAGCCGCCATTCCCAAATTTCTCATTTGTACTACTACGTCGTCTGGATCACTCTCGACCGAATAAACAACGGCATAGCCGTCAGAGATATACTGGTTAATCATATCATAGAGCGCTGGGAAAGAACTATCTCCCTCTAATAGACACAACGAATGCGAATGTTCCATGGTTATCTAAGGTATGTTATTTATAAAAATATAATACAACCATAACTATTATGGAAATAATGGCGTTGCTGATCGTTGCTGATATATGGACTATTATACATCTTTAATCTTAATTATCTAAGCAGAATCAAACTCTTCTTCTTATTAAGTACATCGAAGAATCGGCATAAATTGAAGTCATGCGAGTGAAGTACCCTACATACAATATTGTCAAACTCGAATTTATTCGACTAATTTCTCGGTGAGCGAAGATAGCTTGTTTAATCTATGACTATTAAACTTAATATTTAAGAAAGCGGCAAGTTCCATTCTTGTTATGAAAAAAGTAGAAGCCATCGTAAGAGCCGAGCGGTTGCCTTTGGTTAAGGAACATCTTAGAGAGATGGGCATAGGCGGCATGACTATAACTAACGTATCAGGATGGAGTAAGCAGCGAGAACTTCATTTGCAGTGGAGGGGGCTACCAGTTTCCTATGACCTTATTCCAAGGTCCAAATTTGAGGTAGTTATTCCAGATGATCAACTTGAATTAGTGCTCAAAACAATTACCGATAACGCGAGAACCGGTGAGCATGGAGATGGAGTAATTTTTGTATCAAATCTGGATGACGCAATCAATATCGCCACATTAGACAGAGGAGAGAAAGCTATTAAATGACTTGATATGAGTTTTTATCCCGAATTTATTACAAACATGCACAGTAATTGATAATTGATTTTATCATCTTGCAAAAGCTTACTGTGTAATGGACAATAGTGTACAAACAAATGTGAATAATAGATTGTAAAATTAGATTTCGTAGCTAGTGGTTATCAAATATATATCTAATATTTCCACAAATGAATTGAAATGGGTTTTTCGGCTTTCATTTATCTGTCCATTGTATTTTTAGTATTAATAGCGATAGGCCTAGTTTTAGTTTTGGGTGGTCTATTTAAACCAATAAATGCGATTCTTCCACGGGTTTATGCACAACCATGTGAAGCTTTTCACAACACTGGAATCCCAATACTGGGGCTATTGATGGGTCAAACGAAATCATGTTCTAGCTTCGTTGGCCACTTGACGATATTTAATGAGGTCAATAATTCAAGATGTTCATTAAACTGTGCCTCCGCATCTAATTACTTTGCTACTGTCTTTGGAAACGGTTCGAAGTCAATATCAATAAGAAGTTCTGATGGCGCCAATGTGGCATTGAACCCCGGAAATTATACGGTTATAGCACCACAGCTTTCTGGATTTTATGATCAAACTCTTTCTCCTAGTTGCTCTGGAACAATCGGTGCAGGCGAATCCATTATCTGTACGATCACTAATTCATACTCCAATAATATTCAAACATGGGTCGATAAACTGAATCGTGTCAAAATTCAATTCAGCTATTCGCCACCGTTTCCTTTTGTAGGAAACTTGACACAACTAAGTTTTCAAGCTACAAATTCAGCTAATGGTCAGCCTATACAAATATCCCATATACGGATAACATTAATCACAAATGTGACGGCAAACTTCAATACTAGCACCACGATTAATGATAGAAGTGACTTCGTTGTATTTGAAAACATTAGCTCCAACCGCGGAGCATTCTCTTTGGACCACTCATTCAATTCAGCTGATTCTGCAGGCACACATCAGCTCATCCTAAAAATGCTTGCAAAGGATAATGAACCTGTGTTAGCGTCATTTAGTGTACAAGTCTTGTTGCCAGAATAAACAGTTCGATTGACAACACTGTCGACCACAATTAACTTAGAGGTTTCAAACTGCACCTTTGTTTTTCAGGCATGTCTATGGATGTCGTATCTAAATTCTGAGATGACTAAGCAGTGAGCATCAAAAT
>JAICVW010000736.1 GCA_025935105.1 Nitrososphaeraceae archaeon | reverse complement strand
GTTGATGTTCTAATGCCTTATGCGGATGTAAAGCAATCCTAATCATCTTTCGTCCCTGTATATCATCTATTAGTTTGAAGCGTCTATTTTCAGTGCCAATTCTTATAATATTTTTTTCTGGAAATCCAGTCAAATCCCAACTTAACACTTTTGAAACTTTTATTTTTCTAAACTGCTTGTGTGAAAGAAGACTGCTAATATGATCTATCAGTAAGGCTAATATTTCAATTTGAATTGTATAGTCTAAAGCTGCACATAGAGGCTAATACTAGCGATGGTGGTGGTGGCGATAAATTACTATGAATCAGAACAGATTCTCTTTCATTGCAACAGTTGCAACAATAATCATGTCTATTATTATTGCTGGGGCTGTTACCTTGTCTCAGTCATATAGTGGGAATATAGGACAGGAAATCAAGACTTCAATACATCAACCAGAGAACGAAAGACTTCTTGTTCCATTGCAGAATACATACGAATCAAAGATAGCACAAGAATCGAAAAACACTCAAATATCCTCTACATCACGGTCGTCAGTACAAACATTCCAGACTGCTCCACAACCATATGTTGCCATTACCAGAACAAATCATCCTTCAGTAGTAATTAGAACTCAAAGAAGCAATATTACTATATTTCCACAACTGAATGAAAATGAGACACATCATATTTTTTCAACAAATACAAAATCTCTGAATTCAGCTTATAACAGAATTCTAAATGGAAGAAACAGCCCTACAAACAGATTGAGTTTACGAAATGCCAGAACTGCAGAAACAGCAACTCAATCAATACCGCCTGAAAGAATAGCATACGTCGCACCTACCTTTACGACTGCTGCATATAATAACAGGTTCTATATTTTCTACAAACTAGAAGAAAATGTACCGCATGATACAAATGTCACCAAGCATCTTACTCTGTTAACAAGTAGAGTAATAAAACTTCCTCCACAAAAAATCAAACATGCATTTCTTGGTTTAACATCAAATCTACAAGTTATAACAGACGAGGATGTGGATAATAGTTCAATATTTATTCACAAATCTAGTAACAACGCCACCAGTCAAGCATCATCAATTAATAAATACGATGTTCTGATTTTAGGACATCAAGAGTATGTAACACAGAATGAATACAGTAACCTAAAGCATTTTGTCGGGAATGGTGGAACGTTAATACTTCTTGATGGAAATGTATTTTATGCCCAGGTTAATTACGATAGGCACTATCACACAATAACACTGGTCAAGGGTCATGGGTGGGCCTTTAATGGTAAATCTGCATGGAAAAGTGTAAGTGAAAGATGGGCTAATGAAACATCACAATGGATAGGAAGCAATTTTCTTCCATGCGTATGTCCAGTTACATTTGCCAACGATCCCTTCGAATACAAGCATCATGAAGAGCAGTATATCACAAATCATAATGATACAATTCTGATAAATTATGATGCTAGGCTAGAGACAAAACAACATGTAAGCTACAAGCCAGTGATAGCAACGTATGAACTTCCTTATAAAAAAGGACGAGTTATAGTTTTAGGCCTATATTCCGATGATATTTTGGATAACCTGAAATTTGATAAATATTT
>JAICVW010000503.1 GCA_025935105.1 Nitrososphaeraceae archaeon | reverse complement strand
GGAAAACCAATTTTTGCCATAGAGCCTACGCAGAGAATTTATGAAAATTATGACCTCAATAAGAAGGAGCAACTTGTTATCGAACACATAAAGAAGAATCCCGACATCAGTAAAGAAAAGGTAGTAGATGACCTGAGTGATGATTATTCAAGAATGACTATTCTTAATACCATAAGTGAATTGATAGATAAAGGACTAATATTGCCGAAACAAGACAAAATCAAGAAGGGAGCTTATCATCTACATGTTAATTATCAAAATATAGTATATTCAGTAAAGGAAGATCTTGATGTATTCAAGTTCTATTATGGTGAGCTTTTAGACAATGCAGTTCCTATAGCGAGGAAAATGTTATTGAATAATAGAAATGGTCCCGAGAGGTTTTTAAAATTTTATTCCCTGCTCCAGGCGCTTCTGGGACCTTATAAATATCTGTGCACAATGTATATTACCTCAGACATATTTCTGTGGGCTCAACGACCACTGGATGACAATACGTTACATAGAAAGTTTGCATTATTTTTCAAGACTGCCAAGGAAATACATGCTAAACTGGTTAAAATATGGTCTGCTTCTGACTCTGAGCTTGATTCTCCTGCAAATTATCTTTTAAATTACGTTGGCTTTGTACTTAATGAATCATATATTCTAAATATGTTAAAGATATTTGAACAACATAGATTAAGTGTGTGGGCTGAAGGAGTGATTGATGTACTTTGGAAAATGAGTTATCTTATTCTGCCCCTAATAGATCCATCTTATAATGAATATCTTAAGAAAGGGATATTGAAAGATTGGAGAAAAGTTTTGGAAAATAATCCAGAATCAGACTATAAACCTAAAACTGAGCAGTTACCATTTGACCACTAATTTGTTTACTTGTTCGAAACTGAGGCACTACTATTAAAGAGTTGAATCAGTGCAATCTTTTTAGTTTAGTTTTTTCTTCTAAGGCCTCAGGTTTAATATATGCTAGTAAAGGGTTTTGTTGTATCATTGACATAATCTGATTGAACTGCTTATTCATTTCTTCACGCATTTTGTGCAAATCTTGTTCATGTTTTTGTTGAATATATTGAGCCTCAATCTCTTTATCGATTCTGAGTTTTTCTAGCTGCTTCTTTATCGCTTCCTGTTCAATTATTTTGTTTGCAAGGTGAGACTCTAACTGTTCCACCTTGGGAACATCTTTCAGTTTTTCCTCATAT
The DNA here is from genome assembly GCA_025935105.1 of Nitrososphaeraceae archaeon. Lineage (GTDB taxonomy): Archaea > Thermoproteota > Nitrososphaeria > Nitrososphaerales > Nitrososphaeraceae > Nitrosopolaris. The sequence goes on along the minus strand of JAICVW010000503.1, from coordinate 1,984 downwards.
CCAACGATTTTCTTTTTCAATCTGTGCTCTTCATTTATGGTTAAAGCGTCTATGGCTTTCATATATTCTAACAGTATCTTTTGCTTCGACTTCTCACTATCTTTATCATAATAGACGTTATCTAGCTTGACGCTATGTCCCATCATTAGCTCCTTGAATGTATACGCAACGTCTGAATTCATTAAAGCAGTATTGAAAAACCTTCTCAAACTATGATCAGGCTGTAGTTCTGCAAATGGCAGACCAGCTCTTCTTACTAGGAAACGCATTTGTTTGCTTAATGATCTAGCCGACGGCGATATCGGATTGTTTGTTTTCCTTGAAAAGGTGGCAAATTTGTCACGAATTAGCCAAGATTCAGCTCTTACCTTTTCGCCCTGTGATTTGCGACATTTCAAATATTCATCAAGACTAGTTAAAAATTCAGGAGTAACCAGAGTAGAATAAACTGAATCCTTACTTTCTGGATACACTGTTACAATGCCAATCTCATTATCTAGCCTTTTGATTGATTTGACTTTTAAGCTCGGAATGGCCCCGACTCTAATACCACTTGAAGCCATCAACAAAATAATACAACGATCTCGTGGATCAGCTATGGACAACAATTTCTTTATTTCTTCTTTTGTATAGGATCTGTAGGAATTTGTTACATCATCAGGATATAACTTACTAATTTTTTTCCAAGGCAATGGTATCTCATTGAATTCCAGGAAGGATTTGACTCCACTAAGGTAGAGCTTTATACTATTAACAGACAATTCTCCTTTTCTTGGTTTACCTGCTGAGGATTTCGCTATCTTCTTAAGGTGTATAATGTAGTTTAATATCATGGTTTTAAGCTGTTCCGCAGAGTTATTCATTTGGAGTATTTGATCCGGGTTTATATTATGGAATTTGCAAAACAGTGATAGATGAATTGTATACGCCTCCAATGTACTTTTTGACTTAAGGCTCTCCAGCCAGAAAATACAGGAATTATATTCTCGTAACTGCATTGTCTCCATTTATAGACACATAGGGTAGGACACTAATAAGGATACTAAACGATACACATAATTGATATTAATATGCCACATATGAATGGATTCCAGTTATACGAAAGAATTTTAGAAATCGATGTCAATGTCAAAATCTGTTATATGTCCTCAGGCGAAATAAATCGTGATGCTTTCAGGGAAATTCATCCATCCATTTCTTTAGGATGCTTTATCAAGAAACCAGTTATGATTGATTATTTGGTCGGCAGGATTATTCAGGAGTTAGATTAGTACAAGTGTTGGTTGGGAAGATACTTTTTATAACCAACACTAGCTAGATGTATTACCAGATGCAAATGAAGGAAGGATGAGATCACTACTTTGTATGAATGGGCTTTTCTAAGGTACTACCTTGATGTTCCAATGTGATACATCATTCTCAACAGCCTCGCCAGGAGCAGCACGTATTACATGATAGTCTATAGTGTGGTTTCCAACCGGAAGTGACTTGAAAAATAGGTAATAATTCTCAGCCATTGAGTAGTTAGTTCCACCAGCGATTGGTGACGGGAAAGAAAATGCGTTGTTAGCTGGAACGATAAAGCTGAAGGGATGGGTAGTGCTTTGGCGTATGATATTGGAGGAAACATCATTGCCATCAACCTTAGCCTGCATTAACACAATCCCATTGTTAGAGTTATGTGCACATGTTAAGAGATCGGCAGGTGCTTTGGTTTCTGGAAATTCACCTTGGTGTGGCTTTGTTCCGGTAGAACATTCTCCGGGATACACTACAACATACAGCAGTTGATTAGAAGATATTGTGCACGCTTGATTTCGTGAATTAACATTCTTATTCACTGCAAATGCACCATTGCCTAAAAATACTACTGATTGATTGTTGTCTAATTTTCCACCATCTCCTCTCATGCACGAAGGCCAATTTGTGGCTGTGGAGGCAGGAACAGAATTCCACCAATTCCACCACTTTCCTATTAGGGGTT
>JAICVW010000417.1 GCA_025935105.1 Nitrososphaeraceae archaeon | reverse complement strand
TCTCTGTAATATCTGGTCAAACTAATAGCGTGATTGGTAATCCTATACCTGTTGGTGACAATCCACAAGGTATCGCCTTTGACCCTGCCAGCGGTAATCTATATGTCACAAATTTGGGTGGGACAAGTAATATTGTCTCTGTAATATCTGGTCAAACTAATAGCGTGATTGATTCCATCTCTGTAGGTATGGGACCAGTGGGTATCGCCGGCGATTATTCTAATGGTAATTTGTATGTAGCTAACAGTGATGATAGTACTGTCTCAGTAATATCTGGTGAAACGAACAAGGTGATTGCCACTATACCGGTGGGTCAAGCTCCTTCTGGTGTTGCTTATGACTCTGCCAATAGTGACGTGTACGTAACTAACAGGGATTCTAACACCGTCTCCGTAATTTCCACAGTCCCTCAAGCTCCCCCACAAACAACAATAACATCAGCTGTTGATGGGAATGGTAATCCGGTACAAAATGGTGGCAGTACATATTCTGCCTCAATTTCATTTTCTTGGACAACTACAGGCGGTGTAGCCCCATACAGTTACATGTGTACACTTGATGGAGCGCCTTCTTCATCTTGCGTTTCTCCAGTAACTTTTACTAATCTATCACCAAGACTGCATCGGTTTTCAGTCCAAGCCACTGATGCCAATCATGTGACTGACCTACCTGCGCGTTTTGGTTGGACTGTAGTTTCCAACACTCCGCCGCCTCCGCCACCAGTTACTCCAATTCAAGCAACACAACAATTGATACAGCTAAAACATAGCATGCATCTAGCAGCTGCCACAGACCAGGTACTGGATGCCCGACTAAACTCTGCAATTCAATCCTTCCAAAATAATATCAAAAGTGGCGCATGTGGCCATCTTAACGGGTTTGCTACTGACGTTCATGCGTTCCTCCAAGTGGGACGACTTACCCAGACCCAAGCCTCTCAACTGCTACAAGGATTACAATCTGTCGAGAGGGTTGCAGCTTGCTAATCAAGTCTCGCATGGGGGATAGTATTAGTGGTATTACTTCTAACTAGTGGGGTAGCAGCAACTACTTTTACTTTAGTTAAAAATAGTGGGAAAGGTTTGATGCGTATATTCCAAATAAGTGAATATAAACTAAACCAGCAATTGCAGAAGAACGACATACCAAAATCGCATAAGGTGCATAACTAATGACAATCCAGATCCAAAAAAGTGATTGGAATCGTGACGCTGATAAGATATCACAAGGTTAGAACGCAGAAGGACTTGTAATATATGCCACAGGTATATGGCTACAGCCAAGAAAGTAAAAAAACACAAGTTGGATATGCATAGTTACTAATGACGATGCCAAAAGGGCGGTCTCCACCTAAACCACCTGTACCAAAGAAGGGTAGTGCTGAACCACCACTACTATCAGCACCACCGCTGACAAACTAAGAAGCTCGGCTAACAGCATAAAGTAAAGGAGACAGACATCAAATCTGTTCTAGTCTCTCTAGATTCTTTTTTTATATTCGGTTTGGAAATATATTGTCTTTAATATATAGAGTAACGTAACATTACGTTTTGTTTGTTTGTTTGTTTGTTACGTCTACTTATTCTGTGTATATAGGTAGTAGACGTAAAGAATGTAGTAATGTGGCACAGCACAACGTAGTACTGGGTGATATATCTGTTATAGCATCTATCAATCACGTTGAAATGGTAAAAATGAAGCATATTATATTTGGCTTTGCACTGGTTCTTGTCGCACTCGCTCACTTTCCGAGTCTAAAAAGAGCTTCAGTTGGCTAATGCGAATTACAATCCATCTCTCAGTAACAGTTCAACTGCTACGGCAGGCCAGAAACTAGATAGTTACACTGCCATGGTGGACAAGAAATTTCCTGAGGACATACCACAAATAGTTAACTCTAAATCCACAACTGCTCAATTTGGGACCGTGTCAGTATCAGGAAATTGTTAGCACGCTTGCAATCAAAAAGAAATAGAAACTTAGTCTAGCCGGATTAGTAGTGAGGATGGTAAGCTTGGTAATTAAATGGTAACTGGCTGCATGATCTATGGGTCTCCTAATACCAAAAGGAGTTAAATTAGATAAGCCACGATAATATACTTCCCTTCATCATTATTAAAAAGCAATCTGATTCTTGGGTTATTTTTTAAAAATTACCTTTACATCCTCCAATCTTCAGTTAACGTCGCATAATCCGTAGCTATGAGAACAAAGCTACTATCTTCGCAACCGATCCTGATATCGAAGCAATTGAAGGAAGAAAATTTTGTATGGAGGTCCAAAAACTTTTAAGTCTAAATTTATCTGGTTGATGCTTGTTTAGTTCCTCATTAAATTTGTCAAACAGCGCTCCAGAGGCTGGATCGCCAGACTTTTCTATAAATTTCGCCACCTCTACTAGCGCCTTGCTGTTTCTTCATCGTGTTCCCTCTTTACTTTGTTAAATGAACTCTCGACTAACGATTTGTTTATTATTGTTGAGTTGTTTATATCTCTAAATACATCTACCATTAGTCTATTCTCTTCAAAATAATTTCCCCTTATATAATAATTCGTCTGATGAGGTGCAATATGCTGCGTAGTGGGTTCTCGACCACCTCTTGACTGTTCTGTTTCCCTCCATTGGTGTGTGAATATCCGCATTTGGTCGATAGTTTGATTGTTGAAACTCAGTGCATTTAATCGTGTTCTAAGTTCCTCCGCGTGCGGTCTTAGCAAATTAGTTTCAGGAACTTGTAGTAGTACATCGTCCAGAAACAGCAATAATTTTTGTTTGTCTCTAACATGTAGATTGCGAAGAAGTCGCTGAAATGTCTCCCTGTGATACGAATCATTCTCTTTACTGTAACCATAACTACCGTTTGTTTGTCTTAGCTGACTCTCTATATTCATCCATGTCACGTTTAGATCATTTTTTATCAGTGCTTCTTCGTAATATTGTACTTTCAGATTTTCCATTATTTTCATTACTGTTGAGAATAGAAGTCTTATTTCATTAGGAGGTCCTGGCGACTCTGAAAGATGCATAGCTTTAGCTATTCATGGAGATTAATATAGTGTTAGCTGTTTGGTTCTTTCGCTAAATTTTGCGTTATATTGCCGAAACTGGACAGTTTATTTAGTAGTAAGGCAAACCAAACGGTGACATTACAGAACCCTCTTTGTATATGTATACAGAGAGGTATGTGTGAACTCTCACATTCCAAACTCTAACTCTCTCGATTGTTCGTTTATTTTTCATCATTTGATCACAGGAAAATCAACATTTTCTTCCTTGAAAATGATAATACCCATCGGTTTTGGGAGAGATTGGAATTGACTCAGGTTTGGAATGATGAGTAAGACGATATATTGAAACGTTGTTATCCTAGGCATACAAAGAAAGAACTATTAGCACTATTTCCAAATAGAACATATCAAGCAATCCAACGTAGGGCTTCCGATCTTCAAATAAGAAGGACTGCGGGCTATCATCATACAGAAGAAGCCAAGGCCAAAATGAGTATGTATAGGTTAGGTCGTAAGCTGTCAAAACACCATAGAGCAGCATTGAGAAGATGCACTTTGAACGAACTAGCATTTGATTCAATAACTGAGCATTCTAATTATTGGGTTGGGATTTTGATGAGTGACGGAAATGTATGTTACAAGCAAGGCAGAGATATTCCCACCATAGCTTATCACCTGAAGG
>JAICVW010000232.1 GCA_025935105.1 Nitrososphaeraceae archaeon | reverse complement strand
GCATTTCGCCGGTTACGATTGATTATGTCAATCCTGAATTCCCATGGCCCTCTATTCCGACCATCGATGAAATCACAAGAAAAGCCGGATTCTCGCTAAGAGCCAGGCTTCCGATTTATCCTGAATTCGTATTTAAGGATTCATTTATTTCTCGAGACTTAAAGAGCTTTGTCGAGCCGATTTGTGACAAGTTAGGTCTCGTTCCGGAGGAGTATTTGCTGTGACACTGGATTCAATTCTAAAACAGATCGATCCGATAATTTCTGAATCGTTAGATATGGCTCTGAGTGGGAAGGAAATCTCCACTCACAGAGGAGTTGAGCTGTTTGAAGCAAAAGGACTTGAGATGAGAATGATATTGACAATCGCTGATGAGCTAAGAAAAAGGACTGTAGGGAAGCGAGTTACTTATGTGGTAAATAGAAACGTAAATTTCACGAATGTTTGTATCAAGCGGTGTGGTTTTTGCGCTTTTAGCAGAGATTTCAGGCAAGAAGAGGGGTATTTCTTGCCCATCGATGAGATACTGAGAAGAGCTAATGAAGCATGGAAATTAGGCGCAACCGAAATCTGCATACAAGCAGGGTTACCTCCAAAAATGGATGGATCATTATATATAGACATTTGTCGAGCGATAAAGAAAGAAATTCCTGACATACATATACATGCCTTTTCTCCGGAAGAGGTTTTATATGGAGCATCTCGCTCTGAGATGTCTGTCAACGAATATTTGAAATCGTTGAAAGAAGCTGGAGTTGGCAGCCTCCCGGGGACTGCCGCTGAAATCCTCGATCAAACTTTGCGTAATTTGATATCGCCTGGCAGAATTAGTGCCAGCGATTGGATCAAGGTCATCAGAACTGCTCATTCACTGGAGATTCCGACTACTTCTACAATTATGTATGGCCATGTGGAAACATCGCTTCACAAAGTAAAACACATTGAAGTATTGAGGGAGATTCAGAAAAGTACGCATGGCTTCACCGAATTTGTACCTCTCAGCTTCATACATTCGGAGGCTCCTATGTATCGCGCGATAGAGAAAAACGGTACCGATCAAAATGCAACACCTGTCATTAGGCCCGGTCCAACCGGAGAAGATGTTTTGAAAATGCATGCCGTTGCGAGAATTATGTTAAGTGGCTGGATAAATAACATACAAGTTTCATGGGTGAAGGAAGGACCTCGAATGTCCCAGTTATTGTTGGACGCAGGTGCCAATGACCTAGGAGGAACACTCATGAACGAAAGCATTTCTACCGCTGCGGGGGCACAATACGGTCAACTGATGAAGCCGAAATATTTGCACTCGGTCATAAAAGAAATAGGCAGGACGCCAGTCGAGCGAACCACGCTTTATAGAGTAGTGAAAGAGTTCGACCAAGAGGGACCAGACTCTGGCTCGGCACTCGATGAAATTAATCCAAGTGAGTTTGGATCTTACCATGAGTTAATTAAATTAGATCAATTTAGATATCGAACCCAACGAGAATTTAAAAGATAATCTGTGTTGCAATTACTGATCTTTCCTCAAAGAACAGTTCATAGCCTGGAAATAGCAATGTTTGTTCGAAAAAAAGTACATATTTACCACTCATATTTGAAATTGATTATGGTATGGTTCTTATTGTTCAGAATATGATTGTATCCTCTAATGGGTTGAAGGATGGTCGCCCCACAGGCGACGGGAGGTTTGTAAGCTGTCGATAGACGTCTACTTTAGCTCGGCCGTGTTTGGAGGCGTAGCAACCTGCCTAAACAATTCAAGGATGTTTATTTGTTTAGTTGTTTTTGTAATGTTTTTGGGGTTGAATGAATATTATCAATATTATAACTCAAAACTCTAAATCCTGAAACTAGTGACTGTTAACCGACCCAATTTTAGCAGGTAGGCCACAAAAATTAAGGGAGTAGGAATCAAACAAATGAGCTCTCTTTACATAGTGATCGACTAAATCATGAAATTAAACATTTTAATTACGATTATCTGCCCCTGGGCAAGGTTTAAGAATAGTGATTTGATCTTTTTGTGTTGTATCGGATGGAATCGCACGCCACTACTTCTACAGTTTTGAATGGAAAATGGCATACACTACAACACAATGGTGTAGCCTTCCCCCCGCCTTATCAGCCCAAAAGCTTAACTATATCCATCGGGGACAGGAAATTATCTCTCGATCAAAGTCAAGAAGAGTTAGTATACGCATGGGCAAAAAAGAAGGATACACATTACATTCACGATCCGATTTTTCAAAATAATTTTTTGAGTGACTTCAGAAAACTTCTTCCAAAAGATTTACAATCTGTTAACGGCATAGCAGAAATCGATTTTTCAGAAGCTTTCAGATTGGTCGAAAATGAAAAGCAAATTCGAGAGGCAGAACAGCAAAGGATTCGAATGCTTTCGAGGGAGGAAAGGAAAAGCTTGAACATCACAAAACGTCTGGAAAAAGAAAGACTCAAAGCAACTTATGCTAAGGCAGTGATCGATGGAACTGAAGTAGACATAGCCAACTGGTTGGTTGAACCTCCAGGGTTGTTTATGGGTAGAGGTCAGCATCCTTTACGAGGGAGATGGAAGCCACGAATAGAGACGGAAGACGTCGTACTTAATCTGGGTGAGGAAGCTTCAATTCCTCCTGGAAATTGGCAGCACATAGTTCATGATCATTCCTCGACATGGCTAGCGACTTGGACAGAGAAATTAACGGGAAAGCGCAAATACGTTTGGCTACATGACTCAGCTACATTAAAGCAGAATAACGAGAAGGAAAAATACGATAAGGCAAACACTCTGGGAAAGCACATCAGGAAGGTACAGAAGGAGATTATCCATAGAATGCTTAAATCTTCGGATCTAAATAAAAGGAAAATAGCCACAGTTGCTTACCTAATTTTTAAATTGTCGATGCGAGTTGGGGACGAAAAAGATCCAGAGGAGTCTGATACTGTCGGCGCATCGACACTGAGAGTAGAACATATCAAGTTCCCTGTGGAAAATGCGGAAATGTTCATAGAATTTAATTTCCTGGGAAAGGACAGTGTCCCTTGGCAAAAAACCCTTAAAGTCGATTCAGAAGACAGTAGGGGACTATATGAAAATCTAAAGATATTTATGAAAGACAAGGAACCAAACTCTCAAATTTTTGATGGAATCACTTCTAGTAAGGTGAATAGTTTCCTTCGCAGCATCGATCCAAAACAGGTACCGGGCCTAACTGCGAAAGTATTTAGAACTTTCACAACTACTAGAACTGTAAATGAAGCTCTGGCCAAGCCACCGATCAGAATAACTCGGGATTCAACGGAGGCTGAGAAAATTTATGTCGCCAAACTGGCTAACCTGAAAGCAGCTGTGACTTGTAACCACAAGAGGGGAATCGATCCCAATAACCCCGCGAGTAAAAAGGCTATCGAAAGGTACGAACAATCGTTGCTAAAAAAGCAAGAAGCTATTGAACGGCTAAGCATGGAAATAAAGGAACACAAGTGGAAGACCGAGACTCAAAAAAGTAGACTGGAGGCAAGGTTGGAAAAGGTTCGAATACAGTTTAAGCTTCAAAAAAATACTCGGGATTACAATCTCGGTACGTCGTTGAGGAACTACATCGACCCTAGAGTCATGAGAGCATGGATGGTACATGTAGATCTTGATTGGAAAAAAATATACACTTCTACACTTCAACGAAAGTTCAGGTGGGTTGAAGACTACAAATCCAAAGATTTAAGGGCCTTCTATCCCGCAGTGGAAAAGATCGAAGATGCGGCCGTGGAGGTCGTTCAGGACGAAAGTTAACAAAGCCTCCTATTCTTGGCTTAGCATCCCCGTCCGTGTGGAAATGTGCTCTGTCCAAAACCATAGGAGGGATTTGTGATATGGGCATTAAAAATAAGTCTGACGTAGGATTAATTTCCAAACATGACCAATAATAGGGATCGCGAGACGCGATCTTTGGCCCATTAGTAATGGCATGTCTTTAGATGACCTTTGGTTCAAGCCAATACTTAATTAGCCCTATCGACATATCCATAAGCAAACTAGCGATGCCTACAGCTTATGTTTTAATTAACTGTGACTCAAACCGAAAGGTTCCTGTTATAAACGAGCTGCGTGAATTACCAGGGATGAAAGTAGTCGAGGAGATTCACGGAGCCTATGATATGCTCATAAAGCTCGAGCAGGGAAGCGTTGAGGAGCTAAAGGAGACGATAAAGTGGCGTCTAAAGAAAATACCTGATATCAAGTCGACCGTTACGCTAATAGCAATAGAACAAGCGAGTAAAAAGTCAACCCCATTTTGAAAGATTGAAAATTTGAGATTTTAGTGGAATCCATATGTTTTCCACTTTTGGTCAACAATTGCTTTTGTTCTATCGTCTACAGTCGCCAGTTGTTGAACTTCTCTCGTATAACCTTCCTCGAGCCATTTTGTAGTTGCATCAATTCCCAATTTTGAACCGAGATTTATTATAGGTGATGCAGGATCTAGTGTGTCAGTCGGTGCATTGTCAATAATAACCGTGTCCCTCTTTGGATCTACTCTTGTAGTGACGGCCCATATTACCTCGTTCATATTGTGGACGTCTATATCATGATCAACTATTACAAATATCTTCGTAAGGGCAAGTTGACCCGTGCCCCATAATCCCATCATTACCTTCTTTGCTTGACCTGGGTACCTTTTTTTTATAGAGATAACGGCTAGGCCTTGAAACCATCCTGCTGCTGGCATCGTAAAGTCCACTACTTCAGGTTGAATTAGTTGTATTAAAGGCAAAAATGACCTTTCGACAACGTTGCCGATATACGCGTCTTCTAGGATTGGCTTTCCTACAACAGTAGTAAGGTAAGTTGCCTTTTTTCTTCTCGTTAAAGTTTTTAGCGTGAATGTAGGGAATAGTTCAGGAGGAGTATAAAAGCCAGTATGGTCGCCGAAGGGACCTTCCATACGAAGGTCATTGGGATCCACGTGCCCTTCCAAAACGATTTCGGAGTTGGCGGGTACTTCCAGGTCAACTGTGCTACATTTGACGAGCTTTACACCTTTCTTTCTCATAATGCCTGAAAAGAAAAATTTATCCATTCCTTCTGGAACGGGTGACACTGCCGCAAGAACTGTTGCGGGGTCAGCACCTATAATGATGGCAACCTCGATTGGGCCACCATGTTCCTTTTTAATCTCGTAGTGCTGAGCACCCCTTTTGTGAATCTGCCAATGCATCAATGCATGCTTGTTATCAATAATTTGAATTCTATATACGCCGAGATTCCTGACTCCAGTGATTGGATGTCGTGTGACTGTCACACCAAAAGTGATGAATTTGCCAGCGTCATTAGGAAACGATTTAAGATTCGGAAGGCTTTCAAGGTCAGCTTTCTGAGTCTGGGTTACTTCTTTTATAGGACCAGAGTCAACTAACTTGGGAGCAAAGTCGGAGAGGCCTGATAGCTTT
>JAICVW010000163.1 GCA_025935105.1 Nitrososphaeraceae archaeon | reverse complement strand
GTATGCTTAAGGGGAGGGAGTGAGTATCAAAGTCAGTGAGGTACGACTAGGATGAGCTATTGGAATTCTTACTACTACCGCAGAAGGCATGACACAACCTACGATCCCAACAGTCCGTTGGAACAATACCGACGAGAGAGCCGTGAACATATCAACATTGCTTTGTTCGACGTGGATAATCGCGGCACACTTCCAGCGCCTCGTACGTGCCCATATCACCCGGAAATTCCTTTAGTTCCAAAGAGAGACGGCAGCGGTTCGATGATCTGTAGAGAGTGCGGTGAATGGAAACTAGAAAAATTACAGCCACCGGAACCACAACCAGCGGCGAAGGGAAAGGTCAGACAGAAGCAGACTTCTCAAGGTAAAAGTTTTGTTCAAGCACTTCCTGAACGTAGAAGAAAGCGCAAAGGAACATTAGGTAACCCGGACGAAACTGCTAACCTTTCAAACGATGAATACGATTGGATCAGGGGGATGTGGAACGGCAATATTACAGACGGTACAGGGACCGACAGCGGTTAGTTAATTCAAGGGACACGGAACATTATTAACAGCTCAGAGGGCTAAAGCAAAACAAAAAAGGTGTGTATGGGGGTTAAGTAAGTCGGTTGACTGTGGGACTGTTACACTACAAACACACTGTACTACTCACAAGGGTTACACTATTACACTACTAACAGACGAATGGATACTGAGGACATTGATGTGTACTTCTTCTCATCGCATTGGCTTGTTGTATCAGGTGGTTTGCTCCTGGTACGTTAAGTATATCTAGTGCATACATAGCCAACCCTGCCAGCATAAACACACATAGTGCTATCGCTAATGTTTCTACTTTAAACATTTTTCTTGCCACGTCGTCTATTGGTATAATACCGTTACTATATAAAGTGGCTGAATGTAGCACAGTGTCCCACATGTTTGGTTGCACGTGTATTACTGGATTAGAAACATGTGGAACGGCAATATTACAGACGGTACAGGGACCGACAGCGGTTAACTGGTTTTTTAGCTGCTTCCGAGATTAACACATGTTTGAAAAATCTGACTCTCGCCTGTGCCTGTAATAGACATGACAGCTGTGGTGGCAGCAGTGACAGAAGCGGCAGTGAAAAGTGTGATTGTGGCTGTCACTTCTTATCTCATTAAGTAATCTGATGTAGTAAACAGCAATCCGGACAGCGTCGATACTGCTTATTCCAACTACGTAACCTTGTACTGCAGCGTACGCAAAGTGTTTCTGTCAATGCAAGAGTTGCAGGACCGTTACTCTAGAACCAACAACGGCGACTTTATATTTTAGGACTCCCCAAAAGGGTTCATGAAAACTAAGTTAATCGCTATGATATTAGGAGTAGCCTTAATCCTAGCGACAGCAGCAACATTACCTATTGGGGTAGCCCATGCCCAGGCCCAAATTAATACACCACGTGGTACTGCTATATGTACTGGTATCTGTACTGGCCAATTAGCCTCACTGACTGATAGATGGTGGCAACTGGTTCTATCAATAGATGTAACTCCCACTCAACCGAGCCCATTTCCACCGACAAAATACATGGGAGACTGTAGCCAACTAATGCGAGGAAATACATTGTTCCTGGTTGGACAAACTGGATCTGGTTTTGCGGATCACGGTACATGTGTTATATCTCCACAAACAAGTGTACTATTCCCACTTGTCAACTCCATTTGGATAGATTGTCAACAATCATTTAACCAGAACGCAACTCACGCGGGTCTGTGTACCGCAAACAATGGCTTAGGCTATGGGGTTAAACAATCAATCGCCGCGACGGGGCAGCCATTTGGACTATGGAGAGGCCCGTGTACAACAGGTTTGTGTGCCAGTGTTAGTGGTGCAACAAATTTAGTGGCTACTCTTGATAAGGTTCGTTTACAGCCTGTCGAAGTACAGTCTCCTCCTGGTGGTTTTGAAGTAAATTTAGCAAAAGATGATCCAATCTTTAACCTTGGCGTACCTACAGCCCCCTGGCATGCAGTTGCTGACGGTTTCTGGGTTCTGTTACCTTCTCTTTCCATAGGCACACATTCGCTATTATTTTCAGGATGTGTTCCAGGAGGCTGTCAGACAAATACCTATACACTAGTTGTGCGATAACTATACCATATTTTTTGGGTACCTCATCCCTCCCTAGCAACAGTATATACACAGTCAGAAAATGCTGGCATGGAGGCCTAGAATAGAATCCTAACGCGTTATGTCGGGGCGTTAGTTAGATAGAGATAGTCAGTTAGTTAAGAAGTAGGAGTTAGTTAAGAAGCAAGAAATGGCGGGCAATTAGACTTATATTCGATTTCATCCTTAAACCCAAATCACGAGAGGAAAGTAAGAAGGCTAATTAGGCTACAGATATTGTAGTTTTTAGCTCCTTTCCAAGAAAATTGTTCTTTTGACTCAATTTTTTTTATTTTTTAACATGAAAAAAATATAATGGAATACTCTACGACCAGCCGTAGCAACAAGTTAACTAGTCAGTTAGTAGCAAGTAGTCTCCAACATGAGCTTCTGCAACCTTGACTATTGCGTACTCTGCAAATTGTTTCATCGTCATATCGTTAGCCATCAAAACAGCCTGTACTCTTCTAGCATCGTCATCGTCTAACTCTATTTCAACACAACCAAATGTATTGTTGGGCATTATCCTCGATGACCCGTTCTCATTGGTCACATTGTTCATACCATTTACTGACCCAAGAGTGTAGAGCAAAGAAGATGCAAATGCCAGTAGCATTATTGCTGCTATAATGGCTACTGTTTGATAATACATGTAACCAGTGAGCAAAGGAAATCTATTTAAAAGTATTCTACCTCGTTCATAATGAACGTTCTAGATGATTTGTTTGTCAGTAGGAGACACTAAGCTTAGACCAGTAGTTATATGATTGTTTACAACAAAAAAGAATATATCTTATCTCCCAAATTTCGTCTAAATGCTTAGCTTTTTCGAACTTACTTAGCTTGGCAATTAAATGTATAAACGACTTGTTACTTTCGAAATTATATTTGGTTTATAGATCAAGAATGACTGATGCACTTGCCTCAATCTTATGAGTCTTCCATAGTTATGATGGACTATTCGAGATTTAGAAGCAGGATTGCGCCATGTAATTTACCACGTATTGCGAAGATCTTTGCCTTCTTTAGCAACACAATCTTACTGGCCGCTTGACAACTGCATTAAGATAAAATTAAACAAGAAGGGAAAGAATTTTTTATTTAACTGCTTGCTACTGTTGTTCCAAAGATTTCCAGAAATCCATCTCATCCAGTAAAGTATAATCCACCTATCAGTGTTTGTAGATTGGATTTGTTGCCAAGCTAGCCCATGGCCATCCAATGTTACGCGGAAAGGCTTATCAGTCCCATTTGGATTTTTCGAATCTAATAAATGCCGTGGACTATCAATTATCAGTAAGCCTGGTGCAGATTGGTGCTGGGTCGGAGTCAAGACAATATCCAAAGCTGTTCTTGACTGATCTGCTGCCATTGTGATTAGTACACCTCGGTTTATGCTATAAGGTATGGGGAAAGTAGGAGGCAGGATTGGCGCTCCAACTTTACGCGGATAGTGATTAGTATATCCAGTAGTGATAAGGCTCTTTTAAGGTCTGTTGTTGGGCTGGAGTAAGTTGTGCGTAGGCCCCTTGAAACGGCAAGCTTGCTACAATTAGTGCCGTGACTAGAGGTAAAGCCAAGGCAATAAGTCTGACCATATGATTTTCCCCATCTAAGATCTAAATAGATTCATCATTTTTCATTTTTTGTAATCCTCTCCACGTGGTATTTATAGTTTGAATTTAGCGTTCCATTCCTCGAGGCATCGTTGCCATTCTTCTTCCTGTAACTCCAACTGCAATAATCTCTATTCCCAATATTAGCAGTGCTATACCCAAGAAGAGAGATACAAACACTGCGCCAGCATATGGAGCTACCATGACAAGAAATGATATAGCAATCGCTAGGGCACCGGCTCCAATACTGAATCCTCTTGCCCACCTAGGACTCTCCTTGTTACCCAAGCCATAAACGATATGGGCTATGCCACTGAATAGCAAACCAATACCCAAGAATATTATCACGAAAACAGCTGTATGGACTGGGAATCCCACAGCTATGGAACCGAATATGAGAGCTAGTATTCCAAGGCCCACAGTACTCCACTTTGAAGCCCTCTTTTCAAATATTCCGCTTATGATCTTCTCGATTCCGACAATGATCAGAATTAAACCAAGTATGTATATGATTGTGACTATTGTCATTCCTGGATGTACAAATACCAGTATAGACAATATGATAGCTAAGACGCCTAAACCAACTAGTACGCCTCGCCTCCAGCTTGGAGAATTTGAATTTCCCATAATGACTCTAAAGGAACAGGACATATATAAGCAGATGAAAATTAGGTTCATAATTCTTCTTACTAAGGTTATTGATGCAATATTTTGCTCTCGGCATTAGCAAAGCCTTGCGACGTTGTTCAAATCTCTTTATTCGTATTATTATTTTATGGATCTTCTCCAGTTAGATCCATCACTTAACGCGCCTTCTGAGCAATAAACTAAGCTAGCACTAGGCCTGAGAAGACGCAAATAGACAAAAGCTAAAACTCAGACTTAAACTTGCCTAACCAGTCTCAACCATATTAGGTGATGTGGAGTACATTATTGAAAAGTCCCGCTAGCACTGTCCCAGAAATCGATTAAAGTATTTTAGATAGTATTTGAATATGTTAAGTTTAAATATATTTCTTATAACAGGATATTCGATTAAATCGAATGAGGACATCTGGAGGATTTATTAGCCAGAAATGGCTGAGAATTTTCCAAGCTGTTGTGGGCCTTGTATGTATCGCTATATCTATTGCCATACTCGCAAATATTGCCTACGGCAAAACTAGCGAAATTGAAGTCTACTCGCTCATTTTCCTAGCGTATCATAATTGGACTTGAAAGAATAGTTTTAGGGATTAAGTCCACTTCTTTACGGAGGTCTTCAAGGTTGATCAGCATAGGAATAGGAGTAGGCATTGTCATTTATTTTGGTTCTGGGTATTTTTTACCAGAATTCGTTAGTAAACTATATGTGTTGCCATTCTTCTTCCTTGGTTTTGGGCTCTTGGCTACGGGTGCCTTGAGAATAATTGATGGCATAAGAAATAATATCTATGAAAGTTCATCAAAGATATTCACACTAGGTATAGGCGTCGTATTTGTTGCTGCAGCGTTATTCGTGCTAATGCATCCTGTCTTAGGCTTCATCTTGTTATTGTTTCAGTTATCTTCTTTATCAATGGTGTTCAAATCGCGTTTGTTGGGATAACGGGAAAAAAGCTAGCCAAGACACCTTTTTAATATATAACTTAAGGGGCATAATGCTTACAAGTGGCACCAAAGGCATTTTGAGTTAATAGTCCTTAACTTAAAAAGATTACTAGATCTTAACCGTTAGATGCGCATTATTGGTCGTGATATTCACAAATCGCTAATATCAAATCGCTACATTTCTGATATCATATACCGTGGCATTATAGGTTCAGCCAAGAAATTTTTAGCCGCATCACGAGTTGTGAGAATTCTAAACTTGCCCAATAGGTATTTGACAATTCGAACTCAGAATCAGATACTTTGCACTGTCTATTGAACAATTTACAATACCTACCGACTATAATGCATAGCAACTAATCACATATTTGAAGGTATACACTATCGCCGCCTTGACAAAACTAAGAGAAAGTGTTAACGATTTATTAAAAGAAAAAGCAAACTATGTGTGTAGATAGCGATAATATTAAGAAACTTCAGTACATAGATTAAATAATGGAAGTTCTATTGAGAGAAGCCTGCACCAGTATTCGGCGAGAATAGCTAGTATGGCAGAATGGATTGAAAGTCACAGCATAGGACTCATTGTAGCATGTCTTATAATATGCGCGATTGTACTCATGTCTGTGATAGTTTATTTTGTACCTAAAGTTGATAAGATAATCACAGTAGGCTGCACTATTACGAGTGGTTCAATATTAACAAAATGTAATCACAGCTAGAATAATATGCAAAGATATTCCCAGAACTGGAAAAGCAATTAAATAATTAATTCTGGATCGAAATATGAGTTACATTCTCTTTCAATTATGTCTCTTCCGTGACTACACCCATTAACATAAGTTCATGGACCCTCTCATCGAGTATTTGATGTTTAAGCCGAAGCGTCTCGTCATATAGTAGTTTGCAATAGCTGTTTTTAGGTTTGTGAATCTGGGATAAGTTTGATAACAATAGATCACTTTTTCCTTGTCTCCAACATTCTTCTATTGCACTTAAATTAGGTGATCCTTTTGGAAGGAACTCAATAATCATTGTATCGCT
>JAICVW010000524.1 GCA_025935105.1 Nitrososphaeraceae archaeon | reverse complement strand
TGGATAAAAAGATTCTTTATTTGGATGGCTCAAGAGTTTCAGAAGAATCCAGACACGATATGAAAGACTAGCATCACTCTATTTAGGATTCATTCAACTTGGCTGCATAATGATCCTAATGAGACTTTTCAGATGAGTTCAGAACAAATGTCAATCTTTATTTTTTGAAATATTTTAGATTCCAGTTGAAGAGAGATCATAATCAAGATATATCAATGAATGACTCGCTATGATATTTGCTACATTGCTACATTCAGACAAATTTCCATATGGAAGACTTAAGGATATAAAAACTAAATCTAATAGCAAGAGATAAAGATGTTAAAATTTAAGTACGTTCATTTATATAGTAATCAGACAAACACGCTGGATCTAGTCAAAATTATACTGCCAGAAGTGCAAAAGTATTTTCCAAACATCATTATAGATCTGAGACGTCTGAGACGTCCAGTTTTGTATAATATCAATGAGATTATTGCAGAAGCATTAGTTTCGATTAGAATATCTAATATTATGAAGCCCTTTAGTAGACAACTAAAAAAGGAAGCATACTACAGACCACGTCTTGAGGATCTAGTCTATGAAATAAAATTTCCTTGGACTCTGGTTTCTAGTAATACTTGTCCTCGTATTGACACTTTTAAAGATGCATATAGTAGGGAATTAATACTTTATGACGGATTTATGATGCAACGATTGCTTAGGACGATGATCAACGAAAACGAAACGAATACTGATCATGTACATATAATTTTTGAAGATAGACTGGTCTGTACTTTTAGTGACGAAGATTGGCGCTATCACGCAAGAACAATCGTAAGTGGCGTACCTTCAATTATATCCATTGCTGTTATAATTGAGGCTCCTGCTAGATCCAAAGAATGGTACATAAAACACATGGAGCTGGCTGCGTTCGATATACCCATAGATAATGAATGTGAATTATCTAATGAAGAAAGACTCACTATGAACAAGTATCTTGGATATGGAGACAACAGAATAAACTTCGTAGTGATTGGTTATATTCTCCAGATATTATTTTTCTTTATAACAGAGGGGAATCCTTTTTGTACTGATATTGGTTGCAGACTTTATAACTCACATTGGCAAGAAGAGCTGATACACTCACAATTAAAAGCTGGAAACTTATGTGATAAGCACTATAGTTTGTTGCAGCAATTCAATACTGCATCCATTGATTATCACTGTTTTTAATGTCCCTTTTGTATATCGTTTTCATCCATGGACTCATCTGAAAAGTACTTTGATATGCTACTCTAGGTATTGTTACCAGCTTGTATTTATTGGACTAGTGAGATTTGAAGAGATTGCAGACAATCAATCGAATCTTTTGATACTATCAATTCCTCCCCCGTTACTAAGCTGTTTGAGAATCTTTCTATCGGAAATGCAACAATCTTCTTTGATTATAATGACCCACAGAAAGCATTATAGCGATATTGACCACAATTCAATGATAATCATACATGTTTCTTATCACTGCAGCCCCAGCTTGCTAGCGCACAACGTGGCACATTGCTTGCCCATCAACCCAGGAAAAGTCAAGAAAATAGTATGTTTCCGGCAGGAGCAAATATGACAGGAGGGACACATGATTCATCAATGCATACGATAACTATGATTTCAAAAAATCTCTAATTAGTCAATGGATAAGTTCTATTCTTTGTCTTTATTTGACATTAAATAGGGTTGAATGATATTGTAGTACGACTAATTCTGGATTGCTGTTTTTGTTTCGTTCTAACCCGGAATATTTTCTTCAGATCGTTTTCCACACTCAAGATTTTGATAAACTATCTGTTCTTTAGACATCATTAGTGGATTAATAGTGTCTACTAGTACATATGTAGTCTCAGTCTATTCCTACATCTCCAAGATATATTTAAAGGTACACACTAATAAGTTGCTTTGTATTCACTAATCAATTAAAACAGTCCAAGTAGTTCAGCGAATGGCAAATACAGGACAATGGGCGTGGCGAATCACATTGCTCACAACGCTCCCCAGAAAAAATTCCTCTACTGCTGTCATACCCTTCGTTCCAATGACAATTATATCAAATTTATTTTTCTTGGCATAACCAATTATCGCTTTTGCTATCGAATCTGATTTTTCAACAAGCTCCTTGTTAATATTAACTCCTTGTTTCTGTAAAACTGGATCAATAGAATTCAAGACCTCCATTCCTTCCCGTTTAGCTTGCTCTTCCCTCTCCTTCTCTTTTTCCTTGACTCTGCCACCTGGGACTCCTCGAATAGGATCGATAACATGGATAGCTGTTAGTTCTGCCCCCACGCTCTGCTGAGAGCAATGGCGTGCGTAATAATTTTTTCTCTATATTCAGATCTATCGATCGGTATCAATATCTTTTTGACAGTTAATAACGTCTCTTTTTCCATTGATACCTCAAACTTTCAGCCGTTTATAAACTTGTTTTAAGGTATTAATGTTTACACTAGTCAATCCTTGTTTCTATGCATTTACACATAGTACAAATAATTTCAGCCAGTTGCTGATATGTTGCATGTCGCAATCTGGCGACGGAAATGGTCATCATGACATTCAGTTCTGTCCTTGATATGTTGAATTAACCTTTCGCCATGTTTTTCATTTCAGTACCATACATTTGATGAGGCAATCTTAACCATTTACAAGCTGTATGTATTATACCAATAGGCATTATCTGTAAATAGGCTTCCTACCAAATCTATTACTTAACTGCTTGAAAAACTGATAACATACTAAATTGTTTTTTCCTGCGATAGATGCAACATTAAATAAACCTACAAGTTAGGCTAGTAGGATACTCATAGTCGATACTCCCTTCCATCTATTTTGGCCAAGGTTTCGTCAACAATATCTGTCTCATTTTGTGTCTGTCTATTTTGTAACTGTCTGCCAAGACGTATGAACCCATTTCCATATATCTACGTGATTTCTTTGTATGAGTAAAGACAACGTTTAGCTGTCAACCCGAAGTTTCTAGAACTGTAATAATGGTACAATCTATAACT
>JAICVW010000147.1 GCA_025935105.1 Nitrososphaeraceae archaeon | reverse complement strand
TGACGGTAGTAAAAGATTCCATTGATTATCTGTTAGCTCTTCGAACCTCACTATCGTAATAAAACACAATCAAAGCTATAGGTAAACTGGTGAGAAAGTCTCAAGTAGTATGTCAAATTACTTTCCAGATGAGTTCCTATTACGCTACTTTTAAATAGTTTATTGAATTACCATGCAACATATGCCTAGAATTGTTCATTTTGAAGTACCTGCTGACGATCCAAATAGAGCACAGGAATTTTACAAACAAACATTTGGCTGGAAGTTTGATAAGTGGGAAGGACCTGGAGCTGCACCTATGGATTATTGGATGATAAAAACAGGAGAGGAAGGAACTGCAGGAATAAATGGGGGCCTTTCAAAAAGAATGCCTGGACATAGTGGTATGACTAATGTTATCGATGTTCCATCAGTTGATGAGTATTGTCGCAAGGTTCAGGCAAATGGTGGTCAGCTATTAGAAGGAAAAATGCCAATTCAAGGGGTCGGCTATTTTGCTTCATGCAAGGATACCGAAGGAAACATATTTGGAATAATTGAAATGGATAAGAATGCAAAATAGCTCCTTTTTTAAAACTATTGGGAATCCTTTCTTTTGATATCAGCTGAAGACAGATTAACTAACAACTGGTGGCAAATAGCTTCTGAATAATAGATAGATTTTATCGCTAATCTAATTGAGGAAGTAGAAAAGATTTAGGCGTTAGTAGGATAAGTGATCTTATGCAACAAGTCAGGCTCCTGCTCGTAACGTTTCTTTCTTAACATTGTCAAGCCGCTTGTGCTAATATATATGCGAAGTCTGCTAGAAGAATAGAAAAAGTGTTCCACTAGGAAGTTCCATTTGTGTAGGCCATCCTGCTACTATGTCAATACCACTAATTGCCGGATTAAGAATTACTATTCTTTATGTCCATTTGAGAACGTGGTCTTTTAATTATTAAGATTGGATAATGAGAGCTCCTCTCTTATTACCACAACCAACCTTTCAATTGAAATAGGCTTATTAGCAAAGCATTTAACATCTAGGTTTGGAAATAACTCCCAAAATTCATCATAGTATATCTGAAATGCGGTAATAAAGCAGACTCTTATTTCCTTATCTGCATCTCTTATTTTTGAATATAACTCAAATCCATTTATGTGAGGCATTTTGATATCAGAAAGTAATAGATCATAGAAGCCAGGCCTAAAATGTAACAGAGCATCTTGTGGATCGTTGAATGTATCTACCTGAAACCCACCTTTTAACTCTAAACCATCTTTAGAACTTCAGTTATGTCAAGACTCTTGGTGGGATATTTTTTCTTGGACAGTTATGTCCTTAGTCATCATTCATGTCCTCTGTTCATACCGATCCCATGGAAGTGGTGTCGAGGTAAAGACACATTAAATGTAATATCACGACAACACTATATATCGTTATTATTAGTTTCGTAAAGATTTGTTGTAAGGGAGAGGGTATTATTTCTAAAATGGGAGCCATTACAACCTTGAATGGTAGAACCATAAACCATTGTATCGAAAAGGTAGGCACGCTAATTTAAAATTATTTTCTGTGCAATCGAAAATATAAGTTGATATTGGAAATGGTCTGTCAATTGTTGGTGTACCGTTTGTTATAATTGTAGTGCAAAGATGAGGGGCATCAATCATTTGCAATCTTATAATGAAGGATAAAGCTCACCATAATACATACCTCTGCTTAACAAGGAATCTAAAGATTACAGATAACTATATGAGATCTACTTCATCAGCCCATGGGGTATTTGGTGAAACATCTGCTGAGCTTGCCGTTGCAAAATCTTCTGGCTTTTTAAAACAATCATCGCAAAACCAAACACTATCTATTGACATAATGACCTATCTTTAGTCAGCTTTGACATTTTTGCTAGCTTACTACAACCGCTATTACAGATTGTTGCAAGTTTCCATATACTACCTAGGCTCATTAATTAACCTAAGCAGTGCTCCTAAACTTATTTTGGTAGACAACCTGATGTATAGGCCTAGGTTTTGGTTAGGAATACAAATCATCTGGCGTGGTTATTGGTGGAACCATAGGAGGAGTAGGTAATATTGGCACATTATTAGTAGGAATTTTGTTAGTAGGCATGTTGACAGAGTTTGAACCTCTACTTTGGTTATTTGAAGGTACTATAGTGATTGTAGAAGGTGGTGATAGTTGTTTTGTGATTTGAGTCTTAGGTAATGCGTGAATAGTCATAGCTGGCTTATCTAGGACATTCACAAAGGCAGTGCCCGTCTGTCCAAGGTTGTCTGTAACGTTTAGTTGAAATGATAGAAGAGTGTTCGTACTGACCTTGGGAGCGGCAAATTCCCACACGGAGCTATTTACACCACCCAAATTAATGAGGCTTGTAGGAATCGCCTTCCATGAGTATGCTAGAATTACTCCACCCGGTGATCGGCTCTCTGACCCATTCAGAATTACAGTAGAGCCAGAAGTAGTGACCTGATTGTGTCCAGCATTAGCGATGGGTGGGAGTTGCGAAGATTGATGATGGCTATTGTTAACAGTAGACATTGCTGGTAGCAATGACGAGTAGTTAGCTAAGGATGAAGTATGCACAACGATGCTTGGCATAAATCCATTATGTTGTTCCAAATTTACTGTAGTATTGTTGACTGCTGCAGCAGTGATTCCAAGGTAAGTTTTTGCAACTTGAGCATTAGTTAAACTGCTATGACTTGATAAAATGATTGCGAAAAAAAGGATAAAGAACAATAGTTTAAGCGCCAATCCAGAAATTGCACTGACCATCTGGTTAAGCCTTGCCTATCTTTCTTTTAGTATTGGCTATCTTCTTCTTGTTCTTCTTTATTTCTGATTTGGCTATTTCAATTGTATTTCGTGTTGTGTTTGTTGTATCTAAAACAACATTGACTGTATTCTTAATAGTTCCTTTCTCTTTCAGATCTCTAGCAATCTCATTAAATTCCTTTGCAGTATCTCTAATTGCGATAGTTGTTTCGAGTATTGTACGTGCTAGCTCTTCAATTGCACCGGTTCCGAGTATTGTACGAATTATCTCTCTTGCTGTGGACGACGTTTCAGAAATATCTTTGGCAATATTTTGTATTGATCCAGCAGTAGCATGATCAGAGGTAAGCGGATAATAGTGATCATGTATCCTCACAGAATTATCATTATCAGATGACATTTCATTTATGGTAGATTTAGAATGAATATCAACCTTTGCGTTTAATTAGAATACGGCTACACAAAATCTGGATAGTCATGATGTTGGTTATGGCATAATTATGCTAGACAGGTTTGCCCTCTATAAGACGGTGAATGTCAGAGCAGTGCGCTATTATGTTAGCGAGCTGCGGGTTAGCGATAATATTACTCATCGTCCATAACACAACTAATCTATATTTGGACTTTCGACTCACATCATTTGGATTGACCCACTTATGGTGATACCTATACAAATAGCGTAAGTTAGATTGCATTTAGATTACACCACCTTCTTGTAAGCGGAACATGAACGCAATTGATTCTATCCTTTTGTGATGATATGGATATTATGTCTTTATTCTCCAAAGAATATCCGCAATAGCTACCCTTACTGAGGATATTCCTGTTCTAAACGGATACGCTCCATTCCCTTGATCTGTAACAGGATTTATCCATTCATAAAGTGTATGTACGTGTGGATGATTCTCAGAGGCAAGCTTAGAAAGAAGAATATTACATTCATCCAGCTGATTAAATCTGCTTCTGGCCAATATCTCTATTCCTGTGATCCAAGGCCAAAATGTATGGTTATGATAAAAGTTTGGTTTAAGTACCCAGGGACCAGTAGACTTCAGCTCAACCTCGGTGACTAAGGGCCATTTATGCTCCCATAGTCTTTTTTTCATAGTGTCAAGGGTATGGAGGGCCCTTACTCTTTTGTGATCATTAGCATTATTGTAACTGGCAGGCGTACTACCTTTTTCTGATTGGTTCTCTTGTCGTATTCTTAGATTTCTCATTTGATGATCTTTTACTTGATAGGTTTCAAGGCTTTCGTTTTTCTGGAAATTTTCAGAAATGGCAACCAGATAAAGAGAAACATCTTGGGTAAGGGTTCTGTATGGACCACCAATATGATGTGACTGTTGTATGTCAATGTAACAACTGTCTTCTTCTGACCATAGTTCTTGTTCCACTGCGTTCGTTGTTTTATTTGCTAAATTCTTCATAGAATCAGCATCTCTATCTCTCCGCAGTTCTGTTAATAAGGAAGTAAAGTCATTTAGAGCAAGCAAGAAGCATGCTTGGCTATAAACTATCTTTCCAGCTCTCAAGGCAGTATCCATCCAATCTTCATTATGATTCTGTTCCAATAAGCCATCACCATCTGTATCACGCTTTGTCAGATAATCTATTGCTTTTAACATATGAGGAACTATGAAGTCAATAATTTCTTGTTTTATTGTTGAATTGACAAGTGAATCTCCCTTGTAATTAGGTGTTGGCGGCACCTCGTTAGAACTCCTAGTAGAAGACGATTGATATCTCTGAGTGCCTCTTTCTTCCTTCAATAACATGTCAAAGATCCAAGATGTTGTAGATACCATTAATGCGGTTGAATCTAAGTCCGGATTTTGTCCATAGACTTCAGAAAAACCAGTCTGATATATCGTGGTGGGAAGTGCTCCTTCGAAGGTCCTTTGTACTTTATTTTTTGCAACAAGTGATAGAAATTTCATTTCTGGTGAACCTCTCCCATAAATTATCTTCTCTTTGCCTGGGATTATTTGATGTGACCAAATAAGATGAATTTGCTGCAAAGTTTTATCGATATTTTGATTGGTTAGAAACCAATCTCTAAGAATGTATGACGCGTCTCTACACCATATAGCTTCATAATGGCCACCAGGATTTACACCTTTAAGTGCATGTTGCCTTGTTTTTCTCAGAAATTCTCCTGATTTGGTGGCAAATTCTTCCCAAGAATAAGATGATCTGGATGAAGAGGAATTTAAAATGAAACCAGCTTCTTCCCCTGTCATGTAATGTGATATAGCATTGAGGCTAATTTGTATATTCTGGTAAGCAGGATATGATAGGCATAACTATCCAAAAATTTTTTTCAATAAACGGCTTTTTTGAGGAACCTGTGGTCAATCCATATGTATCTTCGCAGGTGCATTCATAGGTGCATTTGCGAAAGTACTTTTTGACAGAAGAAAAAAGAAACATGAATTTGCGGAGTAGATGGAAAACCCTTAACCATCACAACGAATAATACAAATGATCACAAATTTTAGCATATTTGATTTGTTGCAGGGATAGTTGGTTTGCAAAGCTTTAGCTTGTAAACGGTTTAGCTCCATCCTTCTTCTGATCTGAGTTTTTAGACAGTAATACCATCAAAATATCTGTCCAATACAGCTCTCTTTCCATAGCCAATGGTGGTGAACAATAGTCTTCAGTTTATTAGGTGGATGCCCAGTGCTAGAAGTCGTTATCGCTGCAATTCGCTGCAGAAAATACCTTGTCTGTAAATAATAGAGGGAGTTAAGTCAACTATGGGAGATCAAAGGTCAAGCTCGTCAATAGTATCATTAGATAATAATACTGACTCATGCAAAGTATTATTAATGTGACTACTGGTACATATATAAGATAATGTCCAGACGTTCAAACGAGTTAGTACCCAGAACCTCAATATCTAGCTCAGACATGTTCCAGTCACCTAGAAACGATGATGTTCTCTTAGAACGAAAGATAACCATGGTAACTGAAGATTTTAACTCATCCAAATTTTGTGAGTTAACACTTAGAGACAGGAAGAGGATATCCAAAGAGAATGCATTGACACTTTCGGATTATGTTATATCAATGAAGAGAGAAATTAATCCAAGACTTACTTACAAAAGGAATACCATACAGTTTTTAGCAGAATTATCAAAGGTTGTTGGTGTTACGAAAAAGTTCATCGATATGACGAGAGATGATGTCCTTTGTTATTTAGATGAATGTCGCAAAACAGAGACTGAGGATCCGTCGCACAAGTGGATAGGCAGTTACAATACAAAACTTATAGTGTTATCCAGATTTTTCAAATGGCTGCACTATCCAGATATAGATGATCCAAAAAGAAGAAATGAGTTATCAAAAATTGATAAGAAACCTAATTGCATAATTGGTATTAAGCAACTCAAAAGAAAGGAGATTAGTTGTTATAAACCTTCTGATTTATGGACACAAGACGATGATTTGCTCTTCCTGAACTGGGTTACAAACAAACGAGATCGTTGCTATCATACAATGGCAAGAGACTTGTCTGCAAGGCCACATGAAATATTAAGTCTGAAGATAAAAGATATAATTTTCAAAACTGTAGACAAATATCAGTATGCAGAAGTTTTAGTTAATGGTAAAACTGGGACAAGGCATATTCCTTTAATCCAATCTATACCCTATATCAAAGATTGGTTATCAAGCCATCCCAGTAGAAATAATTCGAAATCTCCTCTTTTTGTAGGATTAGGTAGACAGAGTATGGGTAAACAATTAACTGGGAATGGCTTATACAATGGACCTCTTGCGTAATTGAAAGCTTAAAGCTATATTCTCCATTGATCTGGACATACTCGATACTGTATTGATGTCTTATGCTCGACTTTCTAGAAAACCATTGTTATTCAAATCTTTTACTGGATTAGAGATT
>JAICVW010000623.1 GCA_025935105.1 Nitrososphaeraceae archaeon | reverse complement strand
TGGAGATTCTCGCGTATGAAGATCTAAAGTTTGCAAGAAAAGGTGAAGGCGGGAAATTTGTTGAACAAAGTGAGATAGTCTTCAATCCACGAGGTGGGATATTAGGATGTGGCCATCCAATCGGCGCTACTGGAGTAGCACAAACAGCAGAAATAGTTTTGCAGCTTAGCAATAGAGCGGGGCTACGGCAGGTAAAGGGTTGTAAGGCAGGATTGGTACAGAATCTAGCTGCAGCAGGCACCTCCGCAACAATTTTGGTACTGGGTGTAGATTCATAACGTTAACAAAGGAGTTTTTCGATTTCGCTACAGTTGGGAAACTGAGACTAACCGTATGTGTCCGGTGCCACAAAACTATATGGCCAAATTCTTCTTTCTGCTGCTATTGCTACTCTCGAACTGTCTTCAAAAAGATTGACTCCTGTGGAACCATCAAGGAGGTGTCCACACGTATCGTAGGAGGAAACACGGAGATGTACGGTGTGGTAGAGATAGAGGGCATAAGAATCATCGGAACATTATTTGCGAATGCCTCGCCTGGAGGCAAAGTTCGCATTGTTGAGTGCGGAACAAGAGATGATGGATGTTTCTTCTGTCGTTTTCAATCTATAGGTTCAAAGGATAAAACGCTTTAATTCATATAGCCCAAATTATATTTTGGAGTAAGGAATAATGAGCTATGACAGGTTTGTCGACGAGAGACTTCTTACAAGCCGAGACACCTTAAATAAATATCAGCTCAAAGTGAAGATTCTAGATATCGACGAAAGCGCGAGAGATTTTTCTCAAAGATTTGGTCGTCGAGTCTTGGTGAAGAAGGCTTTATTGACAATAAAATATATACTTACAGAGGAGATTGAGGAAAGGGAACTAGACATTGAGGAGCTCGAAAAACGAATTAGGAGAGAGAGATTGTTCTCATCATCTAATCGTTGGGTTTCGCCAAATGAGATCAAAAATGGCTATGTGTTGGCTTCTAAGCATTTGGAGCTTCTTGCGGATGCAATCGCGTTGGATGTCATAAGCTTCGAGTAATCATGATGCTTTAGGTTCTATTAAGAATAGAGCGCCGCTGATCAGACTCGAACTGATGACCCACTGGTTAACAGCCAGCTGAACTCCAAGTGTGGAACCACAACTGAATTTGCTCTACCATGCTGAGCTACAGCGGCGCACTGTACAACCTACTCAAGCACAAAATAAATGTTATGTTATTGTATGATAAGCAGGGCTAGATTGCTCTGATCTGGCGCGACTAATCTTTAAAATAAATTTGACATTATATTTCAAAACTCGAATTCTGAAATAAACGATCGGTTTTTAGTCATACGCCTGTTGTCTTGGAATAGATAAATAGGCCATCTAGAAACACCCTCTGATCCTTATCACGCATTCTAGTTGATAATTCTATATTAGCAGCCGTTTGAGATACATCCTCTATGCTTGGGCCTTGAACTATTACATCATCACCAGTCACTGTGACTTTAGTGGACTCTCCAACTATTTTGGAAGTGCGTGGTGATCTTTCACCAAAGTAGTTTTCCACATTGACTTTGTCTCCTTTGATTTTAACCGATATAGGAAAATGGGCACTTACTATTTTGAGCTTGTATGTAAATCCCTTTTCAACGCCAATTAACATATTTCTTATCAAACTTCTAACGGTATTTGTAACAGCAAGATCCTTCTTCCTTTTTCCATGAGGTCTAATGGAGACACTTTTATCCGCAACCTTGATGGCGACAGGGAAATTCTTAGTGTCTTTTCTCAATGTGCCCAACTTTCCCTTAACGGTAATTACATCTCCATCAATTATCGCATTCACATTCTCTGGAACTAAAACTTCAGCCTCAAAATCAGCTTTAGAAGATGTAGCCAACTAACACGCCTCCTATTCCCTGTGCCTGAGCCTCGTGATGGGACATAATTCCAGAACTAGTAGATACCAGGATTAATCCCATATTGTATGCAGGCAAAAACCTCCTTTCCCACCGTAAATAGCTATCTTTTCGTACACTGAAGCGAGGCGTTATGATACCGCATTTGTTTATTTTGGCTAGTAGCTGAATCCTAAATTTACCAGTACGTCCATCGTCTATTTGTTCAAATTCCCCTATATAGCGGTGTTTCTGCATTACACGCAATACGTCGCTAGAAAATCTCGATGCAGGGACCACAATACACTCCTTCTTTCTACGGGATTCGTTATTATGTATAGTAGTAAACAAATTTGATAGAACATTTAAGGCGGGCATAATCTAATCACCACTATTACTCATATTTGTCAAAGCCCAACGTCAGGGCTACTTCTCTAAAACATTGTCTGCAAAGCATGAGATCGTATTGTTGTATTAGCCCGGTATATGAACCACACCTCTTGCACCATCTAGTTCCCCTCCCGTGGGTAAGTTTCTTCCTACCGGTTTCTGCATATTC
>JAICVW010000364.1 GCA_025935105.1 Nitrososphaeraceae archaeon | reverse complement strand
CGATCACCTATCAAGAAATTCAAATTAGTCAAATGAAAAGACATTATATTTCCATTTAGCGCAGATAAAAGATCAAATTAGCCATCTAAGTCAAATAAACCAGGTAAAACTCTTGATTACATCACTCCTAATATAGATTCTTCAAGCTAGTCAAATTTAGTAAATATATAAGCCGTGTCTAACTTCTGATCATTGGTCCAGTAAGTAGGTAACGTGAGACATTGTTGAATCACTAGATTGTATGTCTTAAATATTCCTCCCCATCCCCATCCTGTAAAATCTTTCGAATATTTTCTCATAATATGGCTTCCCATTAAGTTAAAACCGCATGATTCGATACCATCAAGACCCTTTATACGTGGAATTATCGACTTCGCAAGCATATCTCCCCCTTCTGGCAGACCAGATAGAAAAATCATAGGCTTTGTAAGATTTAGCGATTCGTATTCAAACACTGTTGCATCGGAATTAACAATTTCATAATCAACTTTTGTCATTAATGAAATTTTGTTCTGCAGCGCGGTGAGATTACTATCGATTTCGACCCCGATCGATCTTAATCCTAAGAGGCTCCCGCAGTATGCTATTCTGCCGTCTCCAGAACCTACATCAACAATCTCCTCGAATCCTAATGTTTTAGCACATAAAGCCAAGGCGTATGCCGACAGCATCCATGTTGGATAGAATGGCTGATAGTTGGAATCATATTTCTTGGAACTCAGCCAGTACTCGTTGATGTCACAAAGATAATATCTGCATGGTAAACCTAAAACCTGTGCATCTTTGGATTCGACGTAAATAGGATTAAGATTTAGGAATTTTATCAATTGTAAGAGAATATGATCGTTAATAGGCAAGATCTTCGAATGTGACAGTGGTACTGTTTCTAGCATAAAATTCTGATGGAATGGATGCTGCTTCATGAATTCTTCCTTTAATCTACTTATGCCCTCTGCGGTTGATGAGCAGATCATGTGAATTATTTTTTTAGTAGACAGATTCAGCTGATGGCCTAAGCCCTCGTCTAACAGAAGTTCGACCGCATGTGCCGCAACGATATGATCTTCTTCGCTTGTATCCATAGATTACTTCATCGTCCTCCACAGCTTGATGCAAGGTCCTTGTCATGCACCTGTCACAAAAACGCTTCTCTGAATCTACCAACTCCAGCGCACATTGAAAGGGAAGTTCTAATTTAATCAATCTTTCGCAACTGCTTACTCAATAGGGAATTTTGATCTACCTTATGCAATAGATCGAGGTGATTTTCGCACCTCTTATGAAGATTGGCGCTAGCAACGTCATCTTACTAATTGGGTTTTAACTTACCTTCAAGTAGTATTGGTACCTCTGCTGGTCTCTTAGCAACCGGGATACCAGCTGCTGCAAACTTCATGGATTTGGAATCAGCAGATCCATAGTTTCCATAGACAATTGCACCTGCGTGACCCATCCTCTTTTCTTTCGGAGCAGATCTTCCAGCGATATATGCCACGACTGCCTTTTTAAAGTTGATCTCAATTAGATAATCTGCAAGCGTCTCTTCTGCATCCCCGCCAATTTCACCAACTACTACCACCGATGAAACATCGTGTCGATTATTCACCATATCAAAAGCTTCGATCAAATTCGTGCCGTTAATTGGATCCCCACCAATTCCAAAGCACAGTCTCTGACCAAATCCTGCCTTTGTCAATTCGTAAGAAACCTCATACATTAGTGTTCCACTCCTAGAAAACACAACCGTGGCACCCTCTGTGAATGGTCTCGCTGGCATAATTCCAATCTTTATGACCTCAGGGACGATTACACCAGGTGTATTCGGACCAATCATCCTTGCTCCTCTAGATTTGGCATATTCCATTGCCTTTAGAGAATCTACTACAGGCACATGTTCTGGTACAGCTACCAGTAGTTTTATTCCACTGTCCAGGGCCTCTTTCGCAGCTTTGAGGAAAAAAGGTGCAGGTACAAACATCCCGGAAATTTTCGCCCCCGTAGCTTTGACGGCTTCATCCATGCTATCAAAAACAGGGATGCCTTCAAATGTCTGCCCTCCCTTTCCCGGGGTGACACCAGCGACTATATTTGTACCGTATTCTTTCATTAATTTAGTGTGTGTAGAACCAAAACTTCCAGTTATGCCTTGAATTATGACTGGCTTTCTTTTGTAGTCTACATCGTCCTTCTTGCCTTCTAATAATTCAAACAGATCGTATTCTAACGCCAAAGCCAACCCTCTGTCAAGAAACCTGCCTAACTACCTGTTCAATCGCTTCCTCAACGGTATCATACAACTTGGCTTTGCTTCCAACTAACATTGCCTTCGCTTTTTCAGATTCTGCCCCAGTGATCCTTGCGTACACGGGCACATTCACCAAATTGTTCTGATATGCATCAAGTATTGCTTGAGCAACCAAATTCGTTCGGACAATTCCCCCAAAGAGATTGACAAGAATTGCCCTGATTTGTTGCAATTTGCTTATAACTTTTAGTGCATCATAAATTGTCTCAGTAGTTGCTCCGCCGCCAAAATCCAGGAAACACCCTGCCCTGCCTCCACTATCTGTAACCATATCGACGGTAGACATTACTAGCCCAGCGCCATTTCCGATAATAGCTATGTCTCCGTTTAACTCTACTAGTGAGAATCCACTTTTCCCTGCCTGCTTCTCGATTTCTGAAACGTGCTCGTACTTTCTTAACTCAGGATGTCTGAACATCGCATTGTCGTCTATTATAATTTTGGAGTCTAGGGCCATGAGGGATCCATCCTTCAGGATCGCAACAGGATTAACCTCAGCAAGTTCCACCTCTTTCTCTTTTACCAGAGTATAAATCTTCATTGCAAATTCAACGAATGCCTTAAATGATGCATCCTGCAGGCCTAATTTCTTTGCTGCTTCTTGAGCTTGATCTAGAAGTAAGCCACTCAGAGGGATGTCTAACATTACTTTGTTGGTTACGCTTTCAATGTCTACTCCCCCTTCTGCAGATGCGATGAGTGAGTAGCATCTTTTACTTCTGTTCAAGAAAAATGATAGGTAGATTTCAGATTTCTTGTCTACTACTTCTTCAATCAAGATCCCTCGTGGTAATTCGCCTTTAACTTCCTTCCTGACAAGTTCATCGAACGCTAAAGATAGGTCTGACAAGTTGCTGCATTTGATGATTGCACCGGCCTTTCCTCTTCCGCCCACAGTCAACTGCGACTTTAAAACAACGGGAAAATCAAACTTAGTTGATTCCTTGAGAGCTTCATCCTTGGAGTAGGCTAAGGACGCTGATGGGATCGGGATGCCATATTCTGCAAAAAGTTCCTTTCCTTGATATTCGAGCAATTTCATGATTACAAATGCAGAGGACAATCAATGACGCTTATTTATATTCGTATTTCATGATTAATGCAACAATAAATTATGAGCTTTAAGTATAGCAACATTCTTTGGCTTTAATTATAGCATTCTCTGAAGACATTCAGGACGTTCGATTGTAAGGGAAGGTGATTGGAATTCAAATAACAAGAGATGGTTACTAACAGTTGGGATATTATCTACTGGGTACTAAGGCCACAACTGAACTTAATGTCGTTTTGAAAACTTATATAGAGTTATCGCGAAATAGATGTATGCATACCGCAGTATGGTTGATAGTCCTGACAATGATTGTTGTGGGTGCAATCCCTGCCTTATTGATATGGTTGACTACGATGCCCCATCCCAAGCTGCTGGATATATTCCAATATCAGCCGACGTTTTACTTTTCTAGTCACTCTGGGTACTGGTCGGCATTCAGGCTGGGCTAGTGTAGCTTTCAAGGTGAGCTCCCGGTTGGCGATCACTAACACTACATAGCTCTAAAGAGCTAGAAATTCTTAAGCTTCCTTTTCATTTTTTGTTAAAAATCGAAAGACAGACCTCAGGAAATGTGCCAGCTAACTTGTACAGAATTACTCTAATACTTCAGACTGCAACCTAGTATTGACAATAGGCTATCAGCCGCTCTCATGAATTAGTTAATTGGCTGCATGCGGACACTTTGAAATAGGTACCTGCTTCTTGGACTTTCAAT
>JAICVW010000668.1 GCA_025935105.1 Nitrososphaeraceae archaeon | reverse complement strand
TATATTTCTAATGTATTACACAAATATTTCATAGGCCAAACTACGTCAATTGAGAGAACCTTAGCATAAGCCCTTCTGTCGTCTCATATTTACGGATTTACTGGTCCGTGGCTTATCTTAAGATCCTTAGTCCAAGGTATAGTAAAATTCTTCGTACGATATTTCTAGGTCTACACGATGCCTGAAAATAGCATAAATTATCTAATTTTCGGGATCTAGCTGTCATTCATTTATTCATGTATTAATTTTCTAATTCCATAATTTAACAATATTTATAACTATACCCAACCGTCAATATTTAACTGGCGGTTTGTTGTCATAATACCACGATTTATCCAAATGGCGTGAGATTAAAGATCATCCTTCAAAGAAGATCAGGAAACCACACAATAAAACCACAAACTGGAGCAAGTCCATACGGCATGCAATGATCTTATATGGAGCCTTGAACGATATTAACTCGGATATGCCAGTAAGCGGATTAAAATACGCAAGAATTATCAAGAGGTCTGAGGATACCGTAAGTAGCAAAATTCTCGTAATCTCACTTTTACTTTTGATCGGTTATTTAATATTAGAAACAGGGCAGACAGCTTATTCTCAGATTGTTCCTCTTCCTCCACCTGCCCAACAACCCCTGCCATCAAATCAATCTAATTCAGTACCAAATCAGCTCAATAACGGAACTAGCTTACCTGTCATCGAAGTAGGAAATACTTCACTAGTAGAAGGCGCAAATGTCTTTAAGGTAAAGATACTTGATGAATCACCGATTACGTCAGCATGGATAACATATGTTCAAAATGGTCAGCTAGTCACACAGAATCTAGTAAAAGACCCACAAAACGTCTACAAAGCCTTGATCTATGTTCATCCCCCTGTTGCAGTAATTATAACTAGTGCTCATGATGTTCATGGAAAAGCGGCAACCGTTGTTAGATATTTAGACGTAACTCCATTGTCGAACAGCATCCATGAGCAGATAACTAGCTTTCTGTTTGATATTGGTAAGGACATAGTTTCATTGTTCGGATCAACAAAAAAATAGCCAGATTTAGCGCTCAGTTATCATACAAAAATGTTTTCATCCTTACCCCAAGAGAGATATGTGAGCAGGAATAAGCCTGCCTCATAGATATTCAGTAATACCAACAGTAAATATAATCGAAAAGATTGGACTTGATTATACTTGATTATATGAATTAGGCTCTAATCAGCTGAACTATTATCTCATAGTTATATTCACGTTGTCGAAATTGACCAGCGAATCTTCATTGTATAAACCCACGGAACCTTTAGACATTTGTGGTGAATTGGGTTGATGTATTTTGTTATCTACAAAGTCTGCTGCCTCTACCCCATCAACCCAGACCTTTATGTGGGGCGTACCAGAGGCAGATCCTGTAACACTAAGTGTGATAGTCTGCCAATTACCAAGCTTTACTTTCGGATGTGAGACATCATATAGATATATCTCGCAGTCACATTTAACGTAGTTATCTTTTTTCTCTATCTGGAAACCATTTGTCTTTAAAACTAGAGCGTAGTAATGGAATTTATCAGTATAATGCCAAAAAACCCATGCTGTCTCCCATGGTGCTGGAGGACTATTTTCTCTAAGTTGTCTAACGGTCCTCATTTTCAATGTCATCTGAAAATCTGAAAATGATTTCGAAGTAGTTACTAGACTTGCACTTGTGTCATTATAGCGAGTAGATACCTTTGGTCGTTCAAAGAAATAATTATTTGTATTGTTGCCAAATGTTTTGTTATCTCTAGTTACACCCACGGATCCATCTCCTGCGTAGACTGCTTTCCATTTGCCGTTTGGGGAGCTTTCTCCATCAATTAATCGATAAAGCTTACCATGGAAGTTGTCATAAAAGCCGGCATTCGTGTCTGTAGTAGAATTCACATTTTCTTTTATTTTCTCGGAACTGGACCCAAAAAGAAATGGATTTTTTATAAGTGTGTATGAAAATAACAACTCCACTAAAATTGCAAAGCAGAATATCGCTCCAAAAGCTAAGGCCGTTTT
>JAICVW010000613.1 GCA_025935105.1 Nitrososphaeraceae archaeon | reverse complement strand
AGATCAATGAACAAAGCTAAAGCTCTTCCTGTACAAAGAATATGACAATTAGATAAATAATATGTAACGACAGTTATCTTAATTGGTTTATCCTTCTTCGTTCCTCTATTGGTGAAAAATTGGCCAAGCTTGTTATCAGGGCTTGGTTATTCATTATTGCTCTGAATATGTCTTATCTGTTATTATACCTACCATCTTTCCCTTATCAACTATTAAAAGGCGGCGAATATTCTTTGCTTGCATTGTTTCAATAGCCTCTTTAATAGAGCTATTTATTGAAATAGTTATCAGTGGCTTACTCATTTTTCGTGTGGGGATGTTGGGTCTAAATTTCCTAACAGTCGTACAACGTCCCTTTCCGTGACAATGCCTACAGGATCTTTGTCATTGGCAGCGTTCTTTCCAACTATTACCACACATCCAATATTGTGTTCATGCATAATTCTACAGGCAGCATAGATATTTTGATCTGCTTCTTCTGTTATTACTCCTTTGCTGCTCATGTAAGTAGAGGCGGGAATGTTATCAACACTCATATTATTCCGCGCTTCATAACAAGCATCTAGTATATGATATTTTAGAATATTGTGCAATGCATTGTACACTTAAAATACACTGGACGGCAGTGCATACGTGTTACTGAAATAACATAATAGCTAGTTCCGTCATAATGAACCAGAATGTTTATCAAAGCAATCCTGAGCATACTGTTGACGAAGAGACAATTTTATCAGCAAGAACCCATAAATACCAAAGTCCTTTAATAATCGACCAGGTTCCGAAACCGGTCTTAACTAACAGAGAGCAGGACTATGTCACAGCGACTTGCATCTAATTAATGGTGAGTGGAAAGATCTGATTCCAATTCCTTTGCCACTTACCCTTGATAAAATAGTACTACTTACTGATCACATAGTGTCTTCACAAAATTCTACTTCTCCTGACAAGATGAATGCTACTCTAGTTAAAGGTGACATCCCAAATGACATGATCGGATTTGATATTGGAATTGAGACATCATAGCATTATTCAAACATAGTTCGTGCAAAGAACGCTGGGACAACTTTTTGGACCTATGGGATTATTCGAAATTGGCCTATTTTCAAATGGTACCATAAATATAGCAAAGAGTATAGCATTAGCGTATTGGAGAGGCTCCAAGACACTGATAGGAGGTGGAGATACGTTAGAAGCAATGAAAAGAGCTGGAGTTTCAGAGGGTGAAGTTAGTCATGTTTCAACAGGTGGAGGCGCCACACTTAGGTTCCTTGCTCGAGACGAGATGCCCGGAATCGAAGTATTAAACTGAATTGAGTTATTCAGCTTATAATAACACATTGTACTATGGATCACCTGCAGGCATTGAAAATGATGCTAACGCATCTTACTTGTGAGGTACTTCACTAGATCTACCAACCTGCAGGAAAAGCCCCACTCATTGTCGTACCATGATAACACTTTTACTGTATTACTCTTGTTTCCCAAGACCATGGTACTTAGACCATCAACTATAGAGGAATGAGGGTTTCCTATAATATCTGATGACACGATAGGATCTTCAGTATATTCCATAATTCCTTTCAATTCAGTTTCTGAAGAAGCTTTCAGCTCTTTATTTATCTCCTGTTTATTGACTTCCTTTTTTAATGTTAATACCATGTCTGCTATAGACCCATCGCTAACTGGTACTCTTAATGCCATACCGTCTATTTTCCCATTTAATTCCGGAATCACTGTACCTATAGCTTTTGCAGCACCTGTTGTTGTTGGTATTATGGACATCATTGCTGCCCTGGCCCTTCTCAAATCCTTGTGAGGTAAGTCCAACAACCTTTGATCATTTGTATATGCGTGAGTAGTAGTCATAGAGCCTTTTTCAATTCCAAATTTGTCATTTAGAACCTTAATTACTGGGACTAAACAGTTTGTGGTGCAAGAAGCCATTGAGATGATATTGTGCCTATTGTTATCGTATAGGTTATTGTTAATACCCATTAATATCGTTGCATCAGGCTGTTTTGCCGGTGCAGATATTATGACTTTTTTTGCTCCTGCCTCTATATGCTTTCTAGCTTCCTTTGCATCATTGAATTTTCCACTAGATTCAAGAACAAGATCAATACTCAAATCTTTCCAAGGCAGCTTAGAGGGATCTCTTTCAGAAATAACTTGTATGAGATGACCGTTTATCATCAAAAAGTTTTCACTGCCCTCGCCACGGCTAACTACATCTACTGCTCCTTCATATTTTCCAAAAACTGAATCATACTTAAAAAGATGTGCCAGGGTTTTCGGATCGGTTAGATCGTTTATAGCTGATATATCTATGGAATTCATGAATTCCTGATCCTTAAATGCAGCCTTGACAAAGCTCCTTCCTATTCTTCCAAATCCGTTTATTGCCATTCTTATCTTCATATTATTCTAATTTGTCGGGATGAATTTAGAAATTTAATTGCTATGATTATATTGCAATGCACTGCAACATAAAATATTTAGT
>JAICVW010000111.1 GCA_025935105.1 Nitrososphaeraceae archaeon | reverse complement strand
CCCGGCATATTCAGTACCTCCAAAAGTGTCTCTTAAAACTGGCCTAAAGCTGCCCAGCTGGTATGGGGTACAGATCACTTCAGAATACTGACAAAGATGATGGTGGAATCTGTTCCAAACTCTTAGGTATTACCCAAATAATTACCATAAACTGGGACAAAATTCATAAGCTATCACAGAGTCTTGTTATAATGCTTACAAATGTAATAACACAGGTCCCTGGACTTGCTGCGAATCATCATACTTTAGGTCTAGAAATATCAAGCCGTGGTATATCACTAACTGGCAGTATTTCTACCGGATTTGCAATAGGATTTATGAAAGGATAATAGAAGAATAAGATATTTTAAACAATTCATCCTTTAAATTTATAACACACAAGGTAACAATAGTAATGGTGTATACGTGCGCTTTCTTCAAATGCTTCCTTACTTAGGAGAACTGAGACAGCATGCAACAAGCTGCATCTTGATTTAATATATACTACAATTTCTCAAGATACAATTAGAAGTTATTTGGCATTGAAATGTATAGGTAGAGATACTCTGTACTAATCAACAATGTGGTGACTACGCTACAGAGTGTCCTTGACGGCCGCGCTGCTACAATTTGTATCAATCATGTCCATTACTAGCCATGCGATAACAATTATTCGCCTCAAGGACAAAAATCTCGTATGATCAACTGCTTATAATAAACCAAATATCACATTCTGAAATTGGTCAAATTGAGATTGGGGTAAAACATTTCTTGGCCACAATATGGCCAGGACATTTAGGAAGAGGTATAACCCAGAACCATAAACAGCTAAATCATCACTTTCTTACAGCCTTATGTTATCATACGTAGTAAATCAGTATGTAAAGAGATAGACGCGGCTTATTCGGAATCAAAAACTATGCTTTAGGCTCCTTTTTCACATATGCATCGAACTTTTACGGCATTAGGAAATACAGGGATGATGCAATCGAGGATCATCAGCCATTTTATTACTTGTGGCATCGCGCCATAGCTTTCTTTCCTTATCCAAAATTGCCATAAATATAATAGAAATTACCATTTAAATAAAGTTGCTTCTTAAAAGAAAGCACACACAATGCAATCAAAATGAAAGAGTGCATTTGATTAATTTATCCAACTTCTTCAGGAATGATTTAATATCCTTGTCATCTTCAACTATTGTTCTGAGTTTCTTTGCTACTGCGATATCATGCTGATTAACATTTAGGAATCCAGTTGTGTTGGAATATTTTTCCATGATCTTGTGACGTTCTTGTCCAGATATTGCCACTGCCTTTTTCTGCACATTCTGAATCAGTGATTCAATCATAGTAGGAATTACATATTCAGGGACATTAATAGCTCGGTTATAGTTTCGAGTTGGGTATCTTTCTTGAAGCTTGGAGAGTATGAATCGCCAGAATCTAGGATTGTCGTTTACAGCAGCCATAACGCTGTCAATCTCGATACGCTTACTTGATACGTACTTAACCTTTTCGTCCAAATGATTATCTGAATCCGCAAACAGCTGATCAAATATGCTTAGAATATTATTGGGAAGTAGATCAAATAGAGCATCATCATTGGAATTGCGAGTGGCTAAAGTCTCAAGTGGCTTTAAGTGGTTTGACTTTGGCTTGTAATTCTCCTCTACAATTTTAGGGTCTAAGCGAAAGTAATCTAGTGTTTCAAAATCAATGCCTATTCTAAATACGTCTGGAACCATATTTGCTATCAATAAGCCAGAAGCATCTAGGTCTGTTAATATGGCAATATTGCATCCGTTTTTACCGGATTCTTCTGACAAAATCGATGCATACTCTGTGAGAAATCCTCTAGTGTTGAGTAAAGCAATACCATTCTCATCTGCAAATGGAGCTAGCTGTTTTACTACACCCTCTTTTTCTATAATTACCATGTCTGTTCCGTATGTAATCAACTTTCCAATTTCTTCAAGCCCAACATCATGCCACTCTCCCTTAAAGTAAAGTTGTGCTCTATCAGCTGCACTTATCCCTAACTCTTCACGTTTTACTCCTAAATATTTCTCGCATACCTCTTTAATCTCACTTGTAATATACTGTCTGTCTATTTTTTCAGCACTGAATCCGTGGTCGAGTAGGACTCGCCGTAGAACGTAGAATACGGTGCTTTGAGTCCATTTCTGAGTATCCTTTAAGGTAGGATCTCTCTTTAGAGCGTCATATCTTTCTCTCAGTAATGCCCGGAGAAATCCGATGACTGAATTTTCCTCTGCAGCTTCACTATTTGATAATCTACTGGTAGTGCTACTGGCTGAACAGACCTTGGCTGTTGTTTCTGCAATTACCTCCGCAAATGGTGTTATATCTATACTTGATTTACCGTAGCTTTTGTATTCAATTCTAGGTGAAATAAGATTGGCTATTATTAGGCTTTGAGGTTTCTTGCACTTTTCTTTCTTATATGAATAGCCAAAATGCTCAAATATTTCGAAAATAGTTCTGGCCGTATGAACATTGTTATTTTTTCTATCAGCTTGTGTTTGATACTGAAATGTTTGCGGATCTGACCCTACTAGAAAGGAATAACGGCCAGGCATTACTGAAGAGTTGAGTGAGTCTATAAATTCAAGGTTGTATGGAATTTTGCTGCTGTGAATAACAGCAATTTCGAAGAAAAATGGAAACTCTATATTATTAGACTTGTAGTAACCATAATTTGATTTGTATTTCATATCAGATATTTTAAATGATGGATCCCTTTGCTCAACCCTCTTCTTTAGTGCCTCCATTCTGACATTCCTGTTAGCATCAAATGGTAAAGATAGATTTGATGGCGAGGTTATAGGCCTCATAATGTTGCGTAATTGAGCACGAAGTACATTAATCTGATTTGGGGAATGTTTTAGATGACCTACAGTCATCCGTGCAAAGTCACCCTCTTTTTTCATATTACTGCCTTCTCTGAAGGATTTTTGTATTACGCTGTAGATTGGTTGATCATTATTCTCTAATCCAAAAATGAAGTTCTGAAATTCAGGTAACGTTGAATAGTAGATGCTGCCAATATTTGTCCATTTGCTGTTGATTTGCTGTACTTGAGGAAAAGTTAGTGTAATGTTGCTCTGCTCGCTTGGTTTAGCAGAGGGATTAATAATGAATTCAAACGTGAAATCTATATGCATATTGAAAGTAGTATACTCTGTTAGAAATCTCTTTAATTTAGCAAAATCGAACAAACCTTGAACTATGGGTAAACGTACTTCTATTTCAGTGTAGTTAGGCATTTGTTGTTGATGAGTACTTGTTCTTATTTCGTCATTTTCCCCAATTGACTCAGTTATTTGTGAATGAATCGTCTGGTTGATTCTGTTTATTTTTAAATTAACAAAGAATCTTTGAATGTGATTGACTCTGGTTGTTATGATGAGTGGCTCATTCCATTCTGTGTGATTTTGTTGCTGCTGCTGTCGCTGCTGTCGCTGTTCTCTAGCCAATGCGTAAGGAATACATAAAACCTCTTTGAAGGCGTCTCCTAACACTCCTTTGCTGATTTTGAATTGGTTCCGTTTGCTGCTGTAAAATGAATTAAAGTTGAGAATAGATCTGAGGATATCCTTAGAAAAAACTGGTTTGCCATATACGTTAGAGTTTAAAACCATGATTCGCAAGAACTTGTTATCTTGCTTTAGTATAGTAGCATGAACTTTAGCTGCAGCTGCTATATTCATTTGCTCTTTTCTGCCACCACTATGCTGTGTCTCTAGGAAATCCACTGCATTATCGAGAAGCTCCTTAAGAACAAAAGCGTATACATTTTCCTTTTCTACACCTGTTCTATTTTCTATTCCTTCTAAGGTGACATAATCCATTATACTCGCTTGGGATGAGAAGATAGGTTCTTGTTGTTGCTGCTCTTTATCATCATGATCTGAGACTGGCAGGTGGGGGGTCTGGTTTTTCGTTACATAGTGTTCATGATTGCTTGATTTTAGAAATATAGCCCCCTCAACAGGGTGATTCTTAGCTATATTGCTGGAGTGATTATCGTTATGACTGTAACTGTAATTGTGATTACAGTCTCGAGAATAGCCTTCATTAAGATTATTAGATGCAGCTTGCAAGGTCAAGACCCTTTCCTGGGATTCAGTTTTTCCCTTAATGCCTTGCCTAGAGACTTATCTGGGAATTCCTGAATTTCAACTCTTATCCTATGATCTCCTTCAGCCCATTTCTTGATATAAATTACAATTAATACATTCTGGGAAGAACTCCAGCTAAAGAAGAATTGAGGTCCTGTGTAGGTGATTAATCCGTCAACTCCAAAATCCCATCTAGTTACAATCCAGCCCATATGGTTGGGAACATCTACTTTTGAATAACTGGCGTCTGTAACACTATTATCGACTTGAATACTATTATCACACAAATTAATTAGTTGGGATAACTCGTCTTCAACCGTGGCAAGAGCTTCAGACATTCGGATTACTCCATATTCATCCACTATAATTGGAGAATTAGAGCAACCAATTACAACAGTCACAGTGTCAGTGTGGTGTACTGTCACTTGAATATCTAAGTCGTTTATTACTCGTCTTTCAAGACGTATATCTTTGCTATGTGAATCTGTTTCTGATATGCAAAGAGTTCCAATCTTTCCATTTCCATTCCTATTTGCATTCACATTATTAATAAGGCTACTACCACTGTTGATACCTCTTTCATTACTACTGGCATCAGTACTTTTAGATAGAATAGACCATAATCCAACTACAGTAAACTTGAGGTGTATGTCATGAACTGCAGCTTTATCAAATGGATGATGTTTGATTAGTTTGTATAATGGATGCTTTCTGATATTAGGTACTCGACGTATATGTTGTAGAAGTTGTTGGTGGTGGATCCCTATATGGGTACGTGTCATCGATGTAGCTGCTTTCTTCCCGAACCTTACACCCTTCAAAGCATAGAAAGCAATACCAGAGTTGTAAGCAAGCTCAACTATCGCTTTCTCCTTTAGTTTCGAGATCTTGTTTCGAAAAGTCCCATGAGTCATAGTATACTCCTTCCCTTCCACGTTAAAGTGCAAGAAGTCCAGATAGCTGAAGTACCTATGTTCAGTACTACTGATGAACTCT
This sequence comes from Nitrososphaeraceae archaeon, assembly GCA_025935105.1. Classification (GTDB taxonomy): domain Archaea; phylum Thermoproteota; class Nitrososphaeria; order Nitrososphaerales; family Nitrososphaeraceae; genus Nitrosopolaris. The sequence continues at coordinate 2,268 of JAICVW010000111.1, read as the reverse complement.
ATATGTTTCAGCATTGCAACTTCCATCTCAGTTAACTGATCAGGAATGGCCATAGTCAAAGATGTCACCCCTGTTCACTGTGACAGATCTTGCATATACAAACGATGCGTACCATGTCTGCCTCATTATTCACTTTAGAGCTTGAACAATCATCGTGGTTTCCTTGGCGGCAAGAGCGGCATTCTATATGAAGCTGATAAACATTCATGTCCGTTGGTCGCCCTGTATATTGGTATTATATCCTAGTTTGCTTAGAGCAGTATTTAGTAAGGATTCAACAGCTGAATTTAGCGAAAGTTTTTCAACTGTTGCGTAGTACTTCACCTTTCCCCAAACTCTATCAGGGACATCGATTAACGTTTTCATGTTAAGTTTTCTAAAGTATTTTTAATACTTAAAATTAGCCATTTGGTAGGTATTTTATGAAATGCCTAATTTAAAGGAAAAATGGTATCCGAGAAAAGAACCTATCCTTCAAATGTCTATACTAAACCACATTGCATTGAAGGGAAGGTTGGTGCAACAGGAGGGTCCAGTGCTATTTGGTTGTAAACCCTCTACAATTTCAGAAGCACTCAATATAATGCGAACAAAAAGAGGTCTGATCGAAGTGGATAGAAAAAATCCTCCTGACTTTAAGAAAGGAGAAAGACAAAAGAAGCTTTATAAATTAACTAGCAAGGGCCTGATCGAGTTTATCAACGGAAATCCTTCTCCTTATGAATTTTGGATTGCTTTAATATGGTATTGTACTCTAAATTCAGCAGCCATTAATAGACGTCAATTAAATGAGTATTACTATTTATTTATTCGAAAGTTCGTAGGAGACTCGTATTCTCTCCGCAGTTGTTTTTTTCTAAGCGACTCCTTTGATAATTTATTTAAAAAGTGGCGTAGAACATATGATAGCGCAGAATGCAATACTACAGGAACAGTAGGCTACTTTAAGCATCCAGAAACGTTACAGGCTTACAAGGTTTTTGAATGTCTTTTACAGAATCGTTCAATTACAATTCAAAAAATCATTGAATTAACAAAACTAAATGAGCAACAAGTAATAAAAACTCTATATGATTACAGTCTTACTCAGAATAGGTTCTATCATTATACTGAGCTATTCGAAGGAGTTTATCAGTCAGATAGAATGATAGGACTAACAACAGATTATCTTAGTCATCTTGTCATTATTCCCATAAGTGAAAAAGCATCGGGAGTAGGTAAATATGACAATAACGACGAAAAATACGAGCTTTCAGTATTAGGTGTCATGTTAGTGCTAGCATCAACGAGTTTGACGCAGAGAAAAACCGGACTAATAATTTCGTCTTCTACTCAAAAATGTTACAAGGATGCAGCATTAAATTATCAAGATAAGCTTCCACTTATTTTTGGAAAATGGAAGTTGTTAAAAGAAGTTTTGAAGCTTGACTTTTTTCCTTCTATATTTGATTATTTATTTCTTGATAAACTTGAGATATTATCACTATCAGTTTCACTAGGCGGGAACAAGGAGATCTATGATAATATTAAATCAACTGCCATAAGTACAGCCAATAAATTCTTTATGCTTTATGATGCTTGCACATTAGCAATATGGTCTAATGAATATCCCAAAGAATTTCTAAAAAACAAGCATTACCAGTTTATACAAGAGAAATTAAACGAAATTGAAATGTCACTCAAATATGGAGATCTTGAATCTTTTGCTAAACACATGATAAGTAAAAGACCTAAACCTCCTTTACCTCATGTATCGCTTACTTTCAAGGATATGCCTGTTTGGAAGGTGAATGAGCTATTTGTACACGAACAAGATTATGATTTTATAGATGATCTACATTTTATAGAAAGTACATTGGCAGATGAATTTAGTTTTTTATTTTATATAGGATTGTTAAGAGATAACAATCACAAAGCTTCGGATTATCCTCTTACTACTGGTTTCATAAGACCAAGCCCTAACCTGGTTTATCCAAAACGGTTACTAATGAAAATCCTTAAAGGGGACAAGGAAATTCGTAATAAATTCATGGAATGGATGAAAGAAGCTCTGAGCTATCAAAAACAAACTCTTAAGAAAATGGACGATATTTCTACAGAAATAAACACTCTGTCAAGAGTAAGGAGGTAAAAGATATGAATTTAAAAAAAATCATTCAAGTAGAACGGCTAGGCTAGAATTCTTTCAATACACCTTCTTTTATCAGTGTGTTTTTTAGTTCAAACAATGGCAGTAATTCCTTACGTAATAGATATAACTCCTCTTTT
>JAICVW010000107.1 GCA_025935105.1 Nitrososphaeraceae archaeon | reverse complement strand
ATTGGAACTTCCGTTGGATATTCAACTCTATGGTTTGCGAATGCACTAGCCTATAACAATACAAGGGAATCAATAAATTTAAAACCTATCGTCACGGTGGAAATGAATCCGTCAAAGATCAAAAGAGCCTCAGATAATTTTGCAGAGGCTGGCGTAAGAAACCTAATTGATGTTTTAGAAGGGAACGCAAAAACAGTACTTCACAACATACTAAATGACTTTAAACGGAAGGAAGTGGTTGAAAGAACAGGTGGTTTGTTCGACTTTATTTTCTTGGACGCAGACAAAGAATCCTTAACGGAATATTTTGACATGGTCCTCCCGATGCTCAGGATTGGAGGTATCATCGCTACTGATAATATGATATATCCAGAGGAATATAGAAATTTCATGTCAGACTATGCTAATTATATTCGCAGTAAGAATTCAGTTAAAACTGTGACCGTAGCAATAGGCAATGGCGAGGAACTTACAACTAGATTATTTTAAATCTTTGTAAAGCTGTGGTCACCTGAACAAATAATCATCAAATATCGGCTAGAATATAATCCAACAAGGGATCAAGTTCTATCGTTGCCAAACAACAAACCTTGTCAGCTGCACCATAATAAACGAACAATTTGTTGTCGATGATACAACTTCCAGTTGGAAAAACAACATTGTTTACATCTCCGTTCTTTTCATAGGGTTCTGTCGGTTCAAGAATAGGTCTTTTGGTCCGACCTAGGACTTTGGATGGATCATTCAAATCTAAAACGGCAGCACCACTCCTATAAACTGCCTCACTATCTTTTCCGTGGTACAATAGTAGCCAACCAGCTCTCGTTTTTAATGGTGGGGGGCCGGCTCCAATCTTTAACTGCTCCCAATCTTGTTCCGGTTGCATAAGCAGAGTATGCCTCTCAAATTTGGTAAGAGCATTACCCTCACCAAGCCAGATGCTGGGCCTAGCTACGCCAAATTTTGGACCGATCCAGCTCGTAGGGCGATGTAAGAAAAGATAGGTAGTAGTTTTATTGTCTATTTTTTTATTTGAATTTTGAGTGATTGCATTTACTTTCTCGGGAAACAGTACAACATCTTTGTTATCGGATCCCTTACTGGTAATAATCCCAAGCCTTACGTAATTCCTAAAATCACTAGTGGTTGCCAAGGCAGTAGAGGCTTCAGGATGTTCTCTAACGTAGCCAGAGAGTGTCACGTAACTCAAATAAATCTGATGGTTTATCTCTACAAGTCTCGGGTCCTCTATCCCGTATTCCTCATAAGCTTCTTCTGGTACCATTACAGGCTCATCATACCTGTCGAAATTAATTCCGTCAGTACTGGATGCGTAACCTATTCTAGAAATGTAATTCTCGTATTCACCTATTGCTCGATATAGCATATGGATACGGTTGTCGAGGCACAGTATAGCACAGTTAAAAACTGCTTGTGATTCCCACCAGTTCGACTTTTTTGGAGTCAACACAGGGTTATTTTTATTTCGTTCAAGATGGACGGTCTTCATAGGATCTTCATCTCTATCAAATCCGCTTAGTGATCGACCTTGAATTTATAGGAATGGTCAACAGAAGATTGTGAAGGATATCAGAATACTTCTCCATTGACACCGTACAGATTCTTGCAGTAACCCAAAATTCAACTACCTGTTTAGATTCCAAATGAACCGACTGCTGTTAAAGCCTTCTGTTAATCCATGGAAGGTGTTTAGGCACTCTATATTTTTCCAGTTTATCCACTACTACTATCATTATTTCTGCCCCGATTCCGATAGCAAAAGAAAAAAGGATTTATATCAATAAGATATAGTGTAATTTATGGGTCTTGCACAGTACGTAGCAAAAGAGTTTGCAAAGGAAGTCGGAAATAGATCTAGAGAATTTTTTGAATTTATACTACCGCCCATTGACATGTTTGAAGAAGAAAATGAATTAGTAATCATTATTGACCTGCCGGGATTTTCTAAGAAGGATATAAAATTAAGAATAATCGAAAATGTCTTGTCGATTAATGCTAGAAGAGAATCTGAGGAAATCCTGGGTACGATTTACTATAGACAGAGACCTAACCACATAGATAAAAAAGTGCCATTACCTTTTTCTGTGACAGATGACGAAAGGGTTATTGGAACAGCTGCATACGCAGATGGTGTAATCACGCTTAAAATTCCAATCCCCAAGTCAAGCAATATACCGATAGCTTAGTATTGCGACTACACTAGACCTTTTTTACCATCATTTGCACATTAACAAAGTAATTGATGAGCTTTCGATTCACAGAATTTTAGTAGACACACGAATTTCTAGTTTCGCACAGAATTCTCCTTGTACACGAATGCGTACAAATGATTAATACATTTGATCTTGTAAACGGTTCCTTTGTCTGCAGCTTCGACTAATAAGGTAAAATTATGTGAGTGCATACATATGGATCTCAACAAATGTACAAACATCATGAATCTTAAGAGTTGTCTATATATTCTGGCTGTTTGAACTAATGTGATACTTACATGAAACTAGGCAAGGATGCCAACCTTAAGGATAGTGGTTATGAGATCGACAAAGGGAATAATCATCAACCTAGTTTGATAGACGATAATGAAACTCCTCGTTCTCCATTTTTAGTCAATGATTATAAAAGTAGTTCACGCTCTAATAGGAGCCAGGCTACACCTTTACTAGAGCTCAGGGATATTACCAAAGAATACATAGATGGCCGTGGGAAAAAAATCGTTGTCTTGAATAATATTTGTTTGTCGATAAATAGTCACGAATACATCTCTATAGTTGGACCATCTGGTGGTGGCAAATCTACTTTATTAAGGATTATGATGGGGCTAGAGAAATGCAATTCTGGAGAAGTGATAATAAAAGGTGAACAACTCAAAGGCAAAGTGGACCCCCACATGGCAATGGTGTTCCAATCCTTTGGGCTGTTCCCTTGGTTGACAGTAGTTGAGAACGTAGAGTTTGGACTAGAATCCGTTCACATATCAAAAGAGGAAAGGAGGAAGAAATCCCTAAGTATAATCCAGGAAGTAGGTTTAGAAGGCTTCGAGAATGCATACCCTCGGGAATTGTCTGGGGGGATGAAACAGAGGGTCGGCATTGCCAGGGCATTAGTGCTAGATCCAGAGGTACTCTTAATGGATGAACCTTTTTCTGCGCTTGATCCCTTAACAGCTGAAGCTTTGAGAGAAGAGATTCTTAAAGTGTGGAGTAACCGCCTAACCACACCTGACGTGGTCATGATGGTAACCCACAACGTGGAGGAGGCAGTATATCTTTCAGATAGGGTAATTATTTTGAGTCAACGGCCGGCGCGGGTAATTAAGGACATATATATTGATATTCCTAGACCTCGCGAAAAGCGCGACACATCAATTTATGAATATACAGATCAGATAACAACACTAATCGCATGAAAGTAAAAAACTCGCAACCAAGTATAAAAATTTAAATCATAGCCTCGTTTATAGATTAGTATATAATATAACTTGGATATACCAAAGGTTCATTATAGCGTTCTTGTTGGGTTCTTAGAAATCTTAAATGATCTAGGTGGAAAGTCCGACATAGCTGGGATTGCATCTAGACAAGGATTAGAGTTAGACGATTTACTGCCAATTCTCGACTCAGGAGAGATGCTTGGCCTAATTCAAGTGACTTCAGGAGACGTATCGATAACTGAAAAAGGACATCTATTCATTGCAGCTAGTCCGAAGGTTCAAAAAAAGATGTTACGTGACGTTGTAATAAATTTGGAAGCGTTTAGGAAATTAGTCGAGCTCGTAAAGCAAAGCGAGAAAGGTCGAATAACCAAGGACGAAGTAATCCAATTTGTTTCAAACCATGACATAACCACGCCTAATGCCGATGGAGGCGATTCCAACGAGTTTAATTGGATTATCGAATGGGGTAGACAGGCTCTCGTTTTTAATTACGACGCAAATGAAGAAAGCATAAGCATTAGAAGTTTTAGGTAGCTGGAATATGTTGTTTATTAAGGAAGGTTAAAACCAATTTCGTATGGTTGCTACTAAGGATATTCCAAATATGCCAACGGACAAAATGAATCCCGCGTAGAACAAATTTGGGTTATGGGGACTAAAAAAAGCCGTGCCCAAAAATAAGGCTGATGCAAATAAACTTGCTCCGAGAAAGTTATTGCTATTTTTGTGTCCATCGTGGTTATTTATTCGTGTATCAAGATAAGATTTCATCAATGGGGCAAGCTCAACTGATTGTTCTATACCCTTCGTAAATCTATTAATTGAATATTTTATTTCCTCCAAATACGCCTCTTTTATAAGTCCTTCTTGCTCCAATAACTGCGAAAGTACTCTAACAAAACGTAAATCCACATTATGATGTTGATAAATTCCTTCCACTATAGATGTCATACGCATATATAATGCAAGATTCTTTGGTAATCTAAATGGAAATTTGCTTAATGTTTTATTAGCAAGGTCCATCAAAGCCCTTACTTCCATTCTATCCACTTTTGTGCCGTGTAATGATCTGATACTAAGTTCTAATGCCCTTTCTACTACAAAACGGTTAACATTAGGCTCCAATGTACCCAGCTCTATCAAGACATTTACGGCCCTAGTAGCCTCTTTTTCCAATAAGCTCAGATATAACCTTATTAATTTTAGACGAGTCTCATTTTCCAGTCTACCTACCATTCCAAAATCATAAAGAATTATCTGTCCTGTTTTGGATACGGATATATTTCCGGGGTGGGGGTCGGCATGAAAGATGTCATGGTGCAAAAGCATTTTGAAAAATACGTGATGTACTCTAACCACTAGCTTTTGCCTATCAATTCCTGCCTGGTCTAAGGATTCTATATCAGATATCTTGATGCCTGGGATATATTCTAGAGTAATTACATGTCGAGTTGTTCTTTCTAAAACTACATTTGGAATGATTACCATCTTGTCGCCTTTGAGGTTCTGCTTGATTGCCGCCAAATTAGCAGCTTCTATCCTGTAATCCATTTCCTCATGAATAGTTTCAATAAATTGCAAAAACATAGCCTCTGCAGAAAATCGTAAATTTGGATCTATAAAGCGTGTGGCGATCGGCAAAATTGCTCTTAGAATGGCAATATCCTTTTCTACTATCTCTTCAATATCTGGACGACTCACTTTAACAACAACGTTTTTGCCCTTGTAGGTTGCCAGATAAACTTGACCCAGACTCGCCCCATTGAGTGCGGTACTGTCGAATTTGTCAAAGATGTTCTTGATTTCCCCTAGTTCTGCTTCAATTATGGGTCTTGTTCTTGAAAATGGTGCAGGAGGAACTTCATCCTGTAATGTAGACAAAACTTCTAGATAGGGTTGGGGCAATATGTCAGCACGAGTTGATAGCCATTGCCCAAGTTTAATATAAGATGGCCCAAGATCAATAAAAATTCTTAAGCCTTTCTGCGCATTTTTACGGTATTTTCTTTCATTGATATTTTTCCCCTCTCGCCTGACCCATTCACGCCGATCTTTTCTAAGACGAATTACAAACGGCAAAAGCTTTAGAATGACCCTTGCAACTTGAATTTTTGATGGCTTTCTAAAATATTTTGTTTCCGGTTGTCTAGCCCTATTTACTTTATCGCTTCGTTGGATTTGAGATGGATTCTCCAAAAGGCTTTCTACCTACCTACCTACCTACCTACCCCTTCTGTTTATTTCCTTCACAAGGCTAGTAATCGCAAAAGAGAAGACAGCAGCAGTAGCACCGGCACGAAGACCCGCACTTAGACCCCTTATCATTGCATGACTGTCATTTTTCCCCTGATAAGTTCTACAAGCAGCTTTCTGTGCAACTTTTAATCCAACTATGGAAGCTACTAGATATTCGGGAGCATCCATCAAGAGGTGTCCGAGTGGATCTTTTGCAGGATCAGCTTTGTCCATGTGAACTGTATAGTAATCTTCGAACTCACGAATGTGGAGGTTACCATAGCGAAACTGTTTCCTAGCTCCTTTTTTGCTGCCAATGAGTGTTTCCTTCCAATCTACTATTGGCCTGACGGATTTAGGTACAATTATGCTCCCCTCACCGTCAAGAAAATCCACATGAATCAAAAAATCAAAATGGCATATAAAATTAACCTTTTTGGCTACCTCACCAATAGGTGCTGAACCACTTTCTTAACTCACTTATCAGAAATACTTACCCCCTGACTTCATAGCACTATGTGCAGACATCACAAAATTAAATTTAGATTATATGTTTTAGATTATACTATGCCCAGCACTAAACCAAAAAGAACATCTATGAACATTTACTCTGGCAAAGTATCGCTGAGGCTCGATAAATTCTTACTTGATGGCAGACTGATTAAACAGGAAATTGTTGAGCATCAGCCTTCAGTAGGAGTAATTCCGCTAATAAAAGATTCTGAGATTCTGTTCGTAAGCCAGTACAGAAATGCAGCGGGCAGAAGATTGCTAGAAATCCCCGCCGGCAGCATCGAGAAAGGGGAGACACTTAGACGAGCAGCTCTAAGGGAGATGAGTGAGGAAATAGGCTACGTTGGAAAGCTTACACCACTACTACAGATGTATTTGGCTCCAGGTTATAATACAGAATACATCCGCATTTATATTGCAAAAGATCTTAAGAGAACAGATCAAATTAGTAGAGATGACGACGAAAATATAAGAATACGAAGAATTAGCGTTCACTCTGCCATCAAAAAATGCATTAACGGCGAAATTAAGGATAGCAAAACAATTGCAGCGATCCTTGCTTTTGACAAATTTATGTCAAAATAAGAAGATATGTGTCATAAGATTAAAAGCTCAGGCTCCATGGCTCTTCAGTAATTTATTGTACTCATAATAATTGCAGATAATCGTAAATAAACTGAATTGACACAGGATAAATTGGCTTTATCTCCAAGATGACCAACATCATGCAATCAAACTGTTTGAAAATGTCTAAATGCTTGTAATGATCTCTATTTACATGATTTGGATGGAGGCACTAGCGAGTAGCAATATTCGGTACTCTTTGTAACCTATAATCCCGAGTTGTTAAGATCTTATTTATCCGATGAGCAAGGCTTTCAAAAAATTATTGTCCTATCGCTGCCAGGCACACAGCTGTCATGTTGACCAGTCAAAAGTCAAAGAGCTAGGCAGGAGGTATTATCTCTCTGACACTCGCATCTTTAATGTCCATATCGTCGATGTTGTCCCATCTGAATAATGCGATTGGCCCACCCCATGAAGCTATTTGAAATTCGCCTCCTCCGCAGGCTCCATCTATACTCCCCCTAGTAGGGCCCCATTGTCCATGGTCTACAGTTTCTAAGACTTTACGCCAGTGATTTCCGGGCACAATATTCTTAGAATGGTCATCTACCCATTGCTCCACTTTCACGGAGCCGTTCGTAAAGTCATATATCACTGCTTTAATTCCTATCCAATTACCGTTCTTGAATTCAGTTGTATTTACTTGGTTTAAT
>JAICVW010000581.1 GCA_025935105.1 Nitrososphaeraceae archaeon | reverse complement strand
GCAATCTCTAATCCAGTAAAAGATTTGAATAACAATGGTTTTCTAGAAAGTCGAGCATAAGACATCAATACAGTATCGAGTATGTCCAGATCAATGGAGAATATAGCTTTAAGCTTTCAATTACGCAAGAGGTCCAATGAATATGGGAAAAGCATATTTGCAAATCTAAATAAAGACCTTCATATATGCTCCGGTAGTTTTTGGCACTAGTGATTCGTGCAAAGCACCACATTACATATGGGACGGAACATGTGAGAAAAGAACTATTGAGACTTATTAAAGCTTACTGAAATCCTCATCAAGCATATAAAGAATGGAAAGAGCATGCCAACTTTTCGGTATTGCTATCAGCATGTGCCATGAAAGAAGAAAAGAATACCATATCTCCAATATCCATGTTTATAGCACAAAAATGACATATGCTATCTCATTATATAGCTTTATTTCAGGTCTATGGTGCTAGTCATTTGACTCATGCTTCTTCCTGTTTTGTTTCTGACAAAGTCTACTTAATTCTGAGCCTGCTAAGTTTCAAATATCTTCACCGCAGCATGCCGTAGAGAAGAAATCAGGTTATTTGAATGACTCAAATAATTTGAATGATTCTAATCAAATAAAATAACAATGGGTCATTTAATATAAATTGTTGTCTTTTTATTTAGAATGTTAGGAAAAAATGAAGAACTTGTTAGGGAGTATTTTTGGGCAGACACCGCTACTAAAATTTCAGCACTTCGTATAGACTTAATAGATCACAAAACAACCACATTAAAAGTGGGAAAAATGGAGAGCAAGAATCTACCACATCCGGAAGCAAATCGAGTCATTATTTCAAGGAATGCTCAGAATAATGATCTCTTATTAGATTACTTACTAGACAACAATCGATTAGCACAGGAAATAATACCAGGCCACATTATAGCTAGACTATCGGTTGAATTTCAGACATCTCTCGTGGTGACGTGAGATTAAGAGTTGACCTGTAAAAAAAATGAGTAGGCGCAAAATAAGACACGCGGATATTAATTCTACTTGATCGTGTTCCCTTCCACTCTTAAATTCAAATGTGTGTTGCAATATAGAATGATATGGTAAACAAGAACAATTAATTTTCTGTCTATGGGGTTTACAAATAACAACGTATCCAACCATGCGGAATTCAACTATGACGATAATTGTCTTGATGCAATTTATCACATTGGTGTCGTATATTATGTCAACAATCGTCTATAACCCATTATTCTTGGCCCAAGCCAAGAGACATTCAAAAACATTAACTAATGATAATACTTCTACCAATAATTTCAGTCCTCTGATACAACTTCCAAATGTTACAATCGGAAGAGGAGTAGGTTCCTCTCTTGTAGAAAATACAATACACAAGCATATGCCTAATAATGTGAATATTCTCGGAAATACTCAAAAGTTTATTAAACATGAGAAAGGTATTGCCCAGACTAAAATAAGACAGGTTTTAGGGCAGATTATACCACATCAATACATAGTAGTACTAAAAAATGAAACACAAGATCCACAAATATTAGTTCAACAAGCAACTGACAGGGGAGCAATTGTACCATTTGTTTACTCTCATGCTATCAAGGGATTTGCAATTAAAGTTCCAAACAATTTAGTTTTAAATTCTATTCTTAAAGATCCCTCCGTAGATTTTGTTGAACCGGATATCAAGTGCATTTCTCCCAAATTCCATCTACTGGCTTCTCAAGAGTGGGAGCGTTGAGCAGTGTTAACATACCACATTCACAAACCAGTATAAAAGCAGGAATAGCTATTATTGACACTGGCATCGATCCTAGTCATCCAGCTTTAAATGTCTATAAGCAAATAAGCTTTGTTCCGGGAACGTCGGCAGGAAATGATGACAATGGACATGGTACTGCAGTAGCAGGTATCGCAGCTGCCAGAGATGACTCCTTTGGTGTTGTAGGCATAGCTCCAGGTGCTAGACTATGGGCAGTAAAAGTACTAGATAGTACAGGAACAGGTAGTATATCAACCATCATAGAAGGAATAGATTATGTAACTCAGAATGCTAAACAGATAGATGCAGCCAATCTAAGTTTCGGTTGTCAATGCAGCTCTTCTGCTCTTGATGCTGCCATTAACAGCTCTGTTGCTGCTGGTGTGACATATGTTGTAGCAGCAGGGAATTCTGGAGAGGATATGTCATCGTGGTCTCCTGCTAACAACCCTAATGTTATATCTGTAGCTGCTATTGCAGATAGTGATGGTAAGTGTGGAGGATTAGGACATCCAACTCAATATGGACCAGATGATTCGTTGGCAAGTTTCAGTAATTTTGGTAGTAAGGTGACACTTGCTGCTCCTGGTGTTGATATCTACACTACCTACATGGATAGCTCTTACGCTACATTAAGTGGTACCAGTATCGCAGCTCCTTTTGTAACCGGAGCAGCGGCGCTTTATCATTCTTTACATCCAACTGCATCTCCAGCCCAAGTACTTGGTGCACTTGTATCTATGGGCAGTACTGCATCACCGATTTGTAACGGAGACGGTCATGGATATTTCAACAATCCGCATGGAAATGAACCATTATTGTATGTGGGTAATATAACAAATGTGGGATGAATACAAATGTTATTCCAAACGATTTCAACAATCCGCATGGAAATGAACCATTATTG
>JAICVW010000489.1 GCA_025935105.1 Nitrososphaeraceae archaeon | reverse complement strand
CCATATAATTAAGCCCAGGGCAAATACTTCCTTCTAAATCCTTTGTAATACCTGTTCCGGTAATACTTGTTGCTGCGTCTGCTATATCTCTTGGAACATTTTTTGGGGGGTGGAGGATAATAAGGACAATGGCCTTTCGCTTGACGGATCTTAGACCGTATCAGGGTTTTTGCGCAGAAACTGTTGGCGGAGCAATTTTAACATCCATGGCATTTTTTGGAATTCCTGTAAGCACTACCCATGCGATAGCAGGATCTATAATGGGAGTAGGTGCAACCAAAAGACTATCTGCGGTTAGATGGGGAGTTGGAAAACGCATAGTTTACGCCTGGATTATAACTATTCCCGCAAGTGCTGCAATTGCTGGGTTCTGTTTGGTAGTGATAAGAATGATTACTGGAGGTACTTAATTTAATTAGCCCAAAGTGAACGTGTTCAAGCAATTTCAGATATATTTAGCACAATTATCGCAGCATCGCTTTAACACAATTACCTCTTTAAGCATACCTTTATAAAATATATCATAGGTCGCTTCTTCTTTACATAGATCACAAGTTATGACATGCAAATTCCTTATTTTATCAATAATAGGTGTAACGTTTACTATCTGAAGTTTGGATTGGCCTTTTGATAAGGGTAAAGAAGTATCCATAATTGACATAATTAAGATAAACGCTGTTTCATATAAATAATAATCGTATGTAATTTATATGATCTATATAGATGATCTCTTTGTAGCTTTTGCAACTCAATTTAATAAAAACTTTAGTTCTATCTTTGACACTTTTGAATATGAGACGAGATGAAAGTATGCAATCTTTGTGGGCACGTGAGATGTCTTTGACCCAGAAAAGGGAAGAATGGGCATATATGAATCAGCAGCCCAGATTGCCAGTAATAGATGAACCAATCTATACAAAAGAAGATGATGATAACATCTACCCACTTACCACACATATTGAGATGAGGAGGAGGCGTACAAGTTTTTTGAGTGTAACTAGTTCAGATGATTATGTCTATTGAGCTGAGTGCTTGTGACGGAAATTTAGGTGTCAGTAAGAAATAGAGTAGCATTTAATTTGAATATGATGATTACATTTCTCTATATGCAGTGATATACAAGCGAATTCACTTATTACCCACCGAGGTTATATGCCATCTCCCAAAAATGTAATTCATAATTACAAGCTTCAACAAAATGATTTATCATTCTTTGGCGATATTGTTGATTCTCTTCTTCACCCAACAGGTTTAGAATCTGTTGTATTTCTACTACTTGTTTGAATGACTCATCTGAAGAATAGAATCGTACCCAACTCTTATAGACCTTATTTTTAATGTTATCTTTTGACAATTTCTGCGATATTTCTAGGTAGGTCCAAGGACAAGGGGCCATAACTGAAACAATTTCGGAAAACTTACCGACTGATGATACTCTTATTAAAAATGAAATATAGTCTTGCGTAGTTTTACTTGGTATAATACCTGCCAAATCGATTGGTAGTTGTGATGGCGATGTTACTCCTAGAGAATAGAGCAGATCCCGCTGCATCTTCATCTCGAAATTGATAGTGTTAAAAGATAATATCTCTAGCCACTTCTTCATTTTGGTATTAGTGGTCTTTAGTTTTGCAGAATGCAAAAATTTAGAAAAAACTTCGAGAAAGTAATGATCCTGTTTTAAATAGTATACAAATTTATTCATAGGCAAAGTACCTTCAGAGAGTTCTTTTATGAACCTATGATCAAGAATTTCCTGCCATGTCTTGATTGAATCTTGTTTCAGCTCTTCTGCGAATGTAACTGTCATAGTATTTCATTCTCCTAACAAGGATCATACATTCGTTTATTTTGTTGTATATAGGAATCTAAGGATAGCTAATGTAGTATAAGAAATACAGTAAGATATCGTTAAAAAAGGCATCTAATAGAAATAACTTATGGCTCATCCCAATCAAGTGGACTTTATAGAGAGAATAAAAAGCGAATTATCTACTACCATAGATGCTATTCATAATCATGAATACATTAACGCATTAGACAAATATGAAATAAGAAAAGAAAAGTTGCAAATATTCGTCTTTGAACAGTATCACATAATCGCAAATGATAGAAGAAACTTTGCCCTTATGATATCAAAAGCATCAAATGACATAGCTAGCGTGCTGTTCACAGATTGTTTAAAAGCTGAAATAGATGCCCTAAAAAATCTAGCAGCTATGGCAAAAGAATTGAATATTGACGACAGAGAAATAGACTACTATCAACCACTAGCAGGTTGTCAAGCTTATACAAACTATTTAACAAGACTTGCAATGTACGGTTCTGACGCTGAAATTCTTTCTGCCCTTCTTATAGACCTTCCAGTTTGGGGAGCTAATTGTAATAGAATTAGCTCCATATTGAAAAAGCACTATGGATTTAGTAACCAGTCTTGTATCTTTTTAGATAAATTTGCTTGTCCACTTCCTGAAGAATTTATCCTCAAGTCTAAGAAGCTGATAGATAATGCTGTTCCCGAACATGGAAGAGGCCTGCGTTGTGTATCAAGAATACTACTTGATTATGAACTATTATTCTGGGATACGATTTACAGACATTCTAAATAGCCAAATGCCATTCTTGAATCTAGTTATTCAATAGGTTATTTGAATATTAAAGTTGAGGATATCCTATGGGATTATCCGTATGAAACATTATTGCAGTTAACGCTTCAATAAATTGATCTCAAGTGATGGGCAAAAATGGAATAATTGAAGTATTAAGAGTAATTGTTACTGGAGAACTGCCATATCTACAAGAGAGAGTTGATTATTTGAGAAATCATGTAAGCTGGCTTGAACACGAACAGAAGACCAAGGAATACCATCTCTCAGTACTCGATAAGAGAATAAATGATTTAGCATATAGAGAATATAGCAACTACCACCCAATATCTAATGACAATAGTCCAAAGCCACTTCCATACATAGAAGATGGCGTATATTCTAATTCTGATACTTATGACAAGAGCATTAGACTCATATCAAATAGTCCAAAGCCACTTCCCTACAGAGAAGATGGCATTTATTAAGCCTGATATTGAGGACAAGAGTATCAGGCCTGTAACGAATATTAGGTTAACGAGAATGGATATCGATTATGAATCAATTGATATTGCGGCTAACGAGATATTTTCTGCTTCAGCTGATGAGGTAAGGAGACGTTATCTCTAAAGTTATTTGAGGTACCATAATATTTTTATTAAAAGCAAATAATTAATACCTATACTACCTTACCATGAAAT
>JAICVW010000336.1 GCA_025935105.1 Nitrososphaeraceae archaeon | reverse complement strand
ATTTAAACAAGGCAGATCTGTTACTGGAACCAGATAAAAGCTTAAGAATTCCCATGTTTCCAATCGTCTTAAAAATGTAGGATGAGTAAGGTCCGGGGAACCCCCCAAGACCTTGAATGAATAGACCGTCATCCTCTACTATAACAGGCTTAGAAGCAATTTTGAAAGCGGTTTTGCATTTCTCTAATGCTATATAATTTAGCGAATCGGATTGGACTTCTGATAGTCTACGTTTGCGGAATCTTAGTAGAATACCACGCCTCCTAAGTGCCACCCGCATTTCCTTATACTTATCAACGTTTGAACTTAGGAAATAAAGATCGTTCATTGATGGCTAGTTATTTATGCTAAAATAAAAATCACTGACTTGGGGTGGGCCAAGAACGGAATCGGTACATCCAGCCGGTTTGTTGTACTGTTAATTCTCGGAATCTACAGTTAGAACTTCATTTGTTAATTTTGTTTCATGACACGCATCGAGAATGCTATAAGCCAAGCTATGCTACGCTATAATTTCTGTAGCGCCATCGCTTGGGTTTTATATTCATCAGTTTACGACTTGCATTATATATCACCAAACTTGGTTTGCATTACTTAATCGAGATTACATTGCTTTCTATAGTATGTAAAAAGTTGACATCTATGGTTCTCCTGAATCCCGTCCGGTTTGGAGGCTGGCCATAATCTTGATAAAAAGAACGGGGTGAATTCGCCATCAATAATTGAACTTTAGTCCTGTAAGGTACGTTTGCAATTTTACAAAATTTTATATTCGCCTTCTCAGAATTAGTACTGTTTGTCGTCAAGTGAAAATAAGAAAGGAGATGTGAGAAGGATCTTGCACTTTATTTCAGATTTTCAGTGCTTTGTTTGCGGAGCTATATTCACCACTGATGAAGATCGAAAAGTGCACCTGGAAATGGAGTCAAAGGGTATGTTACTCGCGTCTTCACAAGAAGAGAGAAACATGGCCTCTATGCAGGTGGCGATGAACAACAGTCGGAAGCACTATCTCTGAGGTACTCACGCCTAATGAGGAGTAACTCCTTGCTCTAGATGGGTAGGACACTTTCAACTAATTTAATTGAGGGCATATCTAACTCTTCGCTCAATACTCGAAACTTTAGCTAAAAGTTTTTTGACCATTTTGTTACCTTGTATTGTTGAATATCCCTGCAAGAAGCTCGAGAAAAGAGCCTCAAACTGAGGATAGTGTATGCTGCTAAATGTCTCTTTTATCAATCTAATGTCGACCGCCTTATCCTCAAGACGGTCAGAATGGAACGCTAGTCCAAAATCCAGCAAATAAAGCTTATCCTCCACTAGAAAATTTGAAGTTGTGAGATCCCCGTGGATAACATTCTTTGAATGAAGTAACCCTGCATATGTTCCAATTTGCGAAGAGATCTCTGGATTGATTATTTCTTTGGCATTTTTCGCTAGTATAAATTCCATAATGATCTCGCAGGAAATCGGATCGACAAAGTAAACGTGTGGACAAATAATACCGATAGATTTTGCCGCGGAAAGCATTTGAGCTTCGTGGATAGTTCTTCGCCTCCTAATCTCCAAGTCTAAGGATTTATGGCGATATGGCTTTATGGTCCTAACTTTGGCTATCGCTCGTCTGCCGAACCAATCTGTGAGAAAAATGTCTGCTTCAGCGCCTTTTATGAGCAATTTTCTGCTTTGATGATGCAATAATAATATAGCGTAGGAAAATGGCATAAAAACATGAGCCAAGTTGAACCTAGGCCTGGAGAGAAAAAGATCCTTGATGAAGATTGTGCAGAAGACAATTTGAAGAATGGCTTTTTAATATTAACTAATCAACGGATTATATTCCAAAAGACTCAAGGGACTTTATTAACACTTTCAAAGAAGGCCGAGGAAGCAGCCCTGGAAATACCTCTTGACGATATTATAACAGTAAAGGCAGAAGGCCGAATAGCCACTAAACTTCTTATAGCAACCAGAGATACGGTATACAAGTTTAGCGTATATAACAACAGAAAATGGGCAAAAGCCGTAGAACAGCAAATTGAAATTCACAAAGGCCAAGAATGAACATCAATTTCGAATTACGTCTACTTCATTGATTCGCCATGATTGGTTTACAGATGCTTTCTCAACTTGGACATGTTTTCCTCTTCCAACATATTCTAAAATCCCGGCCCAGGCAATCTGCGCTCCATTGTCACCAGCAAGTGCTGCAGGACATCGGTAAAACTTACACTTCTGCCTTTTGCAGGCTTTTTCTAACATTTCTGTTAGTCTGTTATTAGCTGCAACTCCACCAACGACCAAAAATTCAGTCTTTGATGTGAGTGAAAGTGCTCTCTCAACTGCTTCGGTTACCATCGCAAAAGACGTCTCTTGAAGAGAGAAGGAAATCTCGCCCAACGAAAGTTCCTCATTCTTATTATTGACAGAGCGGATAGCCGAAGTAAGTAGTCCAGAAAATGAGACATCGTTGCCTTTTACCACGTACGGCAAGAACCTATAATTCCCAGCTGCTCTTTTGCCAAGCTGCTCAATTTTGTGACCACACGGGGAGGGTAACCCTAAGCTTCGGCCAAATTGGTCGAATAATTGACCTAAGGTGATGTCTAAAGTCTCTCCGAAGATCCTCCACCTTTGTCCAGAAAAAGCCAAAATCGCTGTGTGTCCGCCAGAGACAAGCAAAACTAACGGATCTTTGGCACCTGAAATCATTATTCCTAGCTCTACATGTCCTATCCCATGGTTGGTAGGCACCAAAGGTTTGTTGTGATATGCTGAAAGCGTTCTTGCAACGACTGCCCCCACTCGAAGGCAGGGACCCAGACCCGGGCCAGCAGAATATGCAATGATGTCTATTTCACTCATTGATACCTTTGCTGAGCTGAGCGAGTGTTTGAAAACATTTTCGACTGCTCTGCAATGGTGTCGCGAAGCATTTCTAGGATGTATCCCTGTACCACTGGGAGGTACATAGACCTCTCTAGTATCTGAGAGTATCTTTCCTACCAGTCCTTTTTGGGAAAATGAATATCGAACAACTGAACAAGCAAATGTATGAGCAGTACTTTCAATTCCTAGACAGAACACGCTTTCCTTCTAGCCCCTAGTTGTAGTAGAAACTATCTTGATCACATCGTTGTTCTTAAGTTTGTAGTCAGAACCACGTCTCTGTTTCGTTCTCACATCTATGGCGAAGAGAAAGCCTTTGGCTAGATCTTCATGTATTCCATTAGCCAAGTCCTTGACAGTTGAGTTGCGAGGGAGCACACGAGCTTCGGGTAAAACGTTACCTTTCTTGTCTGTCAGCTTCACTTCATCTTCGACAGGATATACTACAATTGAGTCTAAAGATCCAAGACAAGCGCGATTTATCGCTTCTTGTATTCCAGTTGATCCGTATCGATTTAATACAGTCCTAACTAAATCTAGTGCCTTCTTTTGCGGTTCAGATAGCTGAGCGTTCTCTAGTTCAAATGATTTATCACCAGGGATGTAGTTCAATATTCCACGTTTGGCTGCTCTTCTCAACAACAATTCAGCCTCACTAGAGCAAGGGATCACTTCCTTGAAATCTTTAACTCTAACAATTATTTCATTCGCTGCTTGCAGATCAGCCTTGTTTGCAACTGTGATAATAGGCTTACCTTTCTGTCTAATCTTTTTACTAAATCGTAGCAGATCTTCCTCTACCCAATCCCTACGCTCTTTACCGGTTAGTCCAACTTCCTTCAAAGCCTCAAGCACTGTGTCTTCTTTGATTGCTAGGCCTGACAACCTCTTTGAAAGGAGCTGCTCAACTTTCTGCCCTCTACTATTCGCTTCTTTAATTGCTTTAGACCATTCTCTGTTCACGATGGAAAGGATCCAATAATCTAATTCGTTTTCGACCAACTTTACATCTAAAAGCGGATCTATCGAACCTGGGACCACTGGTTTTCCGTCTTTGTCCGTAGATCCAGAAGCATCGATTATATGAATGAGCACATCTGCTAGTCGTATGTCGTCAAGGAAGATATTTCCGAGACCCCTGCCTTGATGTGCACCTTCAACTAACCCTGGCACGTCAAGCACTCTTACAGGAATGAATCTAACCCCATCAATACATACTGAATGGATCGGATTATCTTTGACTTTGAACTCCCTACAAACACAATCTACTCTTACATTTGCTGTCCCTAATTTACTTTTGACAGTGGTGAAGGGATAATTCGCCGTTTCTACTTCCTGTTCAGTAGCTGCATTGAAAAAAGTAGACTTGCCTACATT
>JAICVW010000202.1 GCA_025935105.1 Nitrososphaeraceae archaeon | reverse complement strand
TTTTTTATACCACTGCTCAATTCATACAAGGAGATTTCAAGATGTGATAGAACCTTCCATAGTCAAGGAACAAATCATAAAATCTGCTACGGATGCTTTAATGTAAAGAATAGATGACGTAATCGCCGCTGGCAAGTCCAACACCAGTGGCTGTAATGCATGCATGAGCGGCTATGGCGACGGCATGGATATGGAATAGAATGACTCTAGTAACCAAAAGTCACGTTCATCTTTCATTTTATTTTTTACTATTTCGATCTTGTTTAATGCCTTGCATGACTCTTTTGTTTAATTACTTTGTTGTTTGTTCTACAGCAAGAGGCGACACGCGCAAACAAACTAGGACTAATTATTTATCTCTGCGCTTATTCAAAATTAGTTCTAATATATACATTTACAACTATTTACAAATTGAATTTCATAGAATTTTATAGGGTAGAGCATTATAAAATGTCATAATACGAATTACTAGCAATCCTAACGACTACAAGACTACATTCCCAACACAACTCATCCTAGTAAGTACGATAACTCGCTGTAAAAGAGACTTTTATAATCAACTAAAAGCAGGCTCAGGTTATCGTATTCTTCTTTTTATAAGATTTATATTTTTGTTCAATAAAAGAAAAAAATTCAATTTAAATGCTCAGTATCTGGCGCTAAAGACATCGTTTCTGCTATTAATCTTCAAAAATATATACCTGTATTCTCTACTAATAGCAGATCTACATCCAAAATATTCAATAAGCATATTGTACTTATTTTATTATAACTTGAGGAAATTATTAGATCCTAACGTATTATATAAAGCTCTAAATGACGAAATTAGTAGAAACAAAGAAGCTTTGGTAATTCATGATAATTTAAACGTGTGCGGTGGCAGCGAGCGCCTGGCTGTAACCACAATAGATCTGTTAACTGAGATTGGATTCAATGTAGACCTTGCTACTTTCAGAACCCCAGATTTATGCAAGATTCATAAGTTTTTTGATCTGAATCTCTCAGGTTGTATTAGAAGAGTACTTATTACGAATATATACTCGCTTCTAGGTGTAAAAGAAAAATCGATCTCTAATGCAAACCGTTATGACTTGGTTATAAATACTCATGGAGATTTACTCCCTTTTTATGAAGAGCAAAATAATAGTACTGGTGATGCCAATGGAAAGAAACGGCCAATAAATATTACATATTGTCATTTCCCGCTATTGCCATATTATATAGAAAAAGGGAAATATAGAGTCTTTTTGGAAAAAAGTGCAAATCATAAGCTTTCAGATTCCACATTAGATAAATTGTCAAATTGTGCCTACAGGAAGTATAACTTGATGATGAATAATGACACGATCCTTACGAATTCAAACTTTAGCGCTAGAGCAATAAATCAATTATATTGTAACGTTGAACCTACAGTAGTAAGCCCGCCAGTGGATGTAGATAAATTTCGAATTGCTGCATTGTCATGCAGCCATTCATATAGAGAAAACATAGTGCTTGTAGTATCAAGATTTAGTCCAGATAAAGAAATTGAAAATGCTCTGATATTTGCGTCTCTATTAAAGAATAAATGCTCCCAAGAAAAAATACAAAAGGCAAAAATCGTAATTACAGGAAACGTTACAAAACATGACCATAAATATCTCCAATTTTTAAGACAAATGATAAAGGACTATGAGCTACAAAGCTTCGTCGAGCTAATGCCAGGAGTAAGCTTTAACGAGCTCTTAGAATTGATGAGAAATTCTAAGGTATACTTTCATCCGTTTGCAGGTGAGCCTTTTGGAATCTCCATAGTTGAGGCGATGGCATCCGGGCTGACATCTGTAGTACCTGCTGTAGGAGGTAGTACTGAGTTCGTGCCCAGGGAATATCAATATCATAGTATCCGTGAAGCTGCAGAAATTGTGACAAAAATATTAGCTGCAAATAAGAAGGACAAAATTACTAAGGCATTAGAGAGCCTTAATGTCAGTAACTTGGTCTCTAAATTCTCGATACAAAATTACAAGGATAATCTAAAACATATAATCCAGTCTTCACTCAAGACCGCGGAACAGGGAGCAGAAGAAGTTGTAATATTGAACAAAGATAAGCGACCGCCAAAGGTTCAATAGTACGTTATTTGCTCCAAAACTTCTTATACAGAGGTAGTAGAAAGACTGTTTGAGACTAACTAAAAGTACAAGGCTGAATAAAGTTGGAATTTCTCATATATTAATTGAAAGAATTTCATAGTGGCTGGCTTTTAAGTTTTGACTACGTACAATCATAGAATTATAAATAATAATAGTGGCTCTTTTTGCGCCTCTAAATCATGGCATTCATTTTCTAGTAGGGCTAGCAGTTTCATTAACAAGACACAAGAATATGTTTTGCAAGGACTTGACCCTGGGGGCGTTTACAGAGCAATATGGGCAAGAGATGCATCGTATATTCTCAAGGATTGGTTTCTATCAGGGAACATGGATGGAGTGTTACAGCAGATCTATTTTTTGTGGTCACATCAAATAGCAGCCAAAAGAGAACAAAAACTAGTTTATGGCAGAGGCTCTTCTGAGATGAAATTTACATCTGAAGTAGTCGATGAAAAGAAAATAAAAGAGTTCGATGGTGCTCTCCCGACCACAATATATCAGGCAGGATTCTCTGAAGTTTATGGAGAGAAGCCAGATATAGATTCTACAGCTTTGATGCTCTCAACTACATCTTGGATTTTGACTAGAATTTTACCTAATGAAAATGAATTATCTAACCATACTGATCATCTACAATCAGAATCAGTAATAGCTGCTGAAAATTCATCAGATTACGTTTCAGCTCTATTGTCTAAAATTGGAATGACAGACCCATCAAAGGTCACAGATTTCGTCATACCCAAAATGCTAAAAGCAGTTGATTATCTGATTACGTGCGATAAAGACAGTGATGGATTATTAGAACAGAATCACAACGAAGACTGGATGGACACTATCCTTAGATCTGGTAAAATAGTGTACAGTCAAGCCTGTTGGCTTCTTGCACTATTTGACTTTGCTGCTCTTTTAGGAAAATTAGGAAAACAAAAGGAAGTTAAGAACTTAAATAGACTGTCACGAAAAACAATTCAAGCCGTTGAACAAAAATTATGGTCAGATGAAGACGGCTGTTATATCGATAACCAAGACAGATATCCTAATGGAACTCTTGACAGAGTCCTGACGCAAGATGTATCTTTATACTTGGTTGCAGTTGCTCAGAGCAAATCATGTACTAGTACGTTATCGCATCGACAAAATAAGGAAGATGAAGACGAAGATAAAGATAAAGACAATGCAATACTGCAGATACCGAGAGTTATTGAGAGGCACCAGATACGGGCCATAACTTCATTGAATAGTATGAAAAAAAGGTTATGGCTTAAGGGCTTGCCCTTAGTGACTGAGGTTGGACTAAAGGCGAGTGGTCCATGGACCCTGAAGCGATATCAATACCACAATCAAACATTTTGGCCCTGGGTTTCAGGCATAGAGATGCTAGCAAGAAGCAGATTTGATCAAATTAAAGAGTGTAAAGCGTTACTCTCTAAAATTGATTCTGGAGGAAACGCATCTGCGCTAGGCCTCTATGAGTGGATAAACCCTAATACTAACCAGCCTAGCGGAGCCTTTCCATTTCGAACGGGCATATCATCGGTAAGATTGGCACTCTTCGATATACTTCGTAGGCGTAACTAAAGTAGATCTTTGTCATCTCATAATGCTATCGCCAACATAAACATTTATCATATATATTGAGCAAATACCATTAATAGCCATGAGTTTGCCCCTACAAAAGAATTATGTTTGTAATATATGTGGAAAGAAATTTGGAGATAGCCTCGGCGATATGGAGCGTCATGTTCTTATCGAACACATGCAAAAAGGGGATCTTACATTTCTAAATAGAAGATAACACTAGCATCAAATCTTCGCTTAACTGTAGCACAGTTATGTAACTGTAATAGATGCTTATTCTTATAACAAAATAAATCATGGCATGACAGGAATGTCTATTATACATGGGAGATTGCGAATATTTATAGGACCAAATGAGAGCTCAAGGTTGAGAATAATAAAAAATTCGCGTTGGGCGTCATGTAGAGATTTAGTCATTTTTGCTATCCATCCATCCTTTGATAATTGAGAAAATGCGCTAATAACATCCTAGTTCCAAGGAATGAGCTCATGTTGACCGAGGAACATCTAAATCTAAGATAGTGCGATGGTAATTTACTGGATTACATACTCAATAGACAGACAGCCAAAGAAATTATTGAGCATCTTATTAATAACGAGATTAAGCATTCGCATATTCGACAATTCCAGTTAATTGTGTTGTTGACAATTCCGTAATGTTCTGTGGTCTTTTCTGATCAGTTCCTAGCTATAATGATTGTAAGAACGCATATCATTTGAGGCGATATTTGAACGGCAATTCTGTTCCGTACAGAGTGTGCGTATATGGTGCCGCATAAAGTTCAATCCTTTTTAAAACTTTGTAGAGGACTATAGGTAGATTATGTCTTATTACTAAATGTTAAATAGATATACAAATTATGCTCCCTGAACTTTTGATGAAGTATGTGAGAACAAGAGGTAAAAAATCTAAGTATTGATAGACCATAATAGTATATAAATACACAATCCATATATTGAACGTCTGTATATCGATCGATCAACACATGAAAAATACTCGAAAAGAAACGAAGAATAGACAGCATAATTCTTCAACTGCGAACTCAATCATTACCTACATAGATAATGTGAGCACTATGAGTAAGTCAACAGCCCATGAGTACCTTGCGAGGCTGAATAATTTCAAAGATTTTATTGCAAATAAATACGATAATCAATTACAAATAGATAACCTAATTTCCCAAATAAAAGATGAAAGCACAAATCCATACGATATTCTCAATGGTTATGCCGCATATCTTAAAAATCATAATGTTTCTGCACTGACATTAAAACAGCGTGTTGTCACAGTAAAGAACTTTTTTGAATATTGTGACATTGACATAAGTCCCCGTAAATTCAAGTTAAAGGTAAAACTCCCTAAAGTGGTCAGAAAAAAGAAAGAGGCATTGTCAAAAGAAGATATTGTTGAAATACTAAATGTATGTGATAATATCCGGCTAAGGACATACGTAATGTTACTCGCAGCCACCGGGTTACGCGCTGTTGAGGCATTATCCACACGCATCACTGATCTGGACCTGGGTTCTAACCCTCCTGCACTTTTTGTAAGAGGGGAATACACAAAGACCAAAGTAGACAGGATCGTATTTCTGACACAAGAAGTAACCCAACAATTAAAGTCGTGGCTAGCTTATAAATATCGGACCCGAAGGGTATGCTATCAAGACAAACAAACAGGGAAAATTATAACAGAATCCCGAACACCAAATAAAAATATTAATGACTTGATATTTGCCGTTTATCAAGATACAAATACACCGAACCCAGAATATCTGTATCATGATTTGAACAGATCCTTTGTAAATACTCTTGATCGTGCAGGTAGATCTGATAGAGAGGATGGGAATAAAAGGCGCCGAAAAATAACCTTTCATTCTTATAGGAGGTTCACGAAATCGACTATTTCGGATCTAGGATATGCCGACTTTTCTGAATGGTTCATCGGTCATTCTGGTTCCACTTACTGGACAAAGAAGGATTCAGAGAAGGCAGAGATATTTCGTAAAGTTGAACCTTACTTGACATTTCTCAATATACCTCAATTAGAAAGACAAGGCGCAGATATCCAAAGTAAGGTAGAAGAACTAGA
>JAICVW010000074.1 GCA_025935105.1 Nitrososphaeraceae archaeon | reverse complement strand
TTGTGCTGCTTCCACACATGGTTGACATTTTAGCTTCCTAACATAGTTGACACTCCAGTCTTGGAGTGTAATAACAAGTGGATTTAATAGAAAATAGGTACAGAATGATAATCGAGCCTGAACGTTCAGGTAAGACTATCTCCGATGTTTGTATCGCGTTTGGAGTATCTATGGAAACATGGTACAAATGGAAGAGACGATATGATGCGTATGGCATAGACGGGTTAAAAGACCAATCAAGAAAGCCTCATATCATTAAAAATCTGAAGGTAACTGAAGAATTAGAAAAGCTTGTTCTTGAATTGAGACTAAATAATAGGTTTGGTCCAACTAGAATCAGGTTCAGATTGAAGAGAAAGTATGGAGCTAGCTTAGGCACAAAAACCATTTACAATATTCTAAAGATTCACAATCTGAACGTGTTATCTGTCAAACTAAAAAGAAAATACAAACGCTTTGAAATGAAGTGTCCAAACGAATTGGTTCAAATGGACACAAAAGGGCCTTTTTATCTAAAAGCCTCATGAAGCAAGCACTATTTTATTCATGCCATAGACGACTGCTCAAGAAAAGTAGTTAGCAAATGGTGTAAAAGAAGAACTATTGAAGAAGCATTGTCTGTTCTCAAAGAGTGGATTAAACTACATGGTAAACCAATGAAAGTAATTCATGATGGTGGTAAAGAGTTTACGTCTACCAACTTCAAGAATTTTCTTATCCTCAATGGAATAAAAGACAAGCAGATACCCAAAGGTTATCCACAAGAACAAGGCAAAGTAATAGCGTATAACAAAATAGTCATTGCTGAATTTCAAGTAGAAGAATTGATAGATGAGGAAGATGGTGCAAAGAAATACCAATCATTTGTCAATTCATATAACTATGAAAGAGAACACGGTGGAATAAATGGAATGACACCAGCAGAGAAGTTTATGAAATGTTTAAAACCACGGATACTAATACACTAAACAAGACAAAAAAGTGTCAGCCATGTTGGTACATTGTTTTGTCAACCATGTCTGGAAGTACAACACCTAGTCAAAGCACAAGAATATCACAGACTTGCTCACTTTCTTAAGAAAGAGCCCAAGAAAGCCTATGTTGTATTTAACGAGTATATTTCCTATTTGATATTCAATCACTCAACGTCAGTACGCTTTCTTATCATGTAAATGCCGCTAAGGATTTCCTAATTTTTCATGAAATCGACATAATTGATTGCATATATAAAAACAACATGGTAATGCCCGACTTTATTGAAGGAAACAAATGTGGAAAATTAGACAAAAATATTGCAACAAAATAGTAAATGCATGTATGGGCTATGGAACCGGGCCGCGTCTTGAAGTATACATTTTGTTTTTGGCGGTAACCGGCTGTCGTGCAAACGAGGCACTTCACCTTAGGATAAGAGACATTAATTTCGACGCAAACCCATTTGACCAAATTTTGCTCCACGGTAAATATACCGATACAAAGCGTGAGCGCGTTTTATACTTAACACAGGAATTAGCCGATCATTTGACAAAATGGCTTGTATTCAAGTACAGAAGGAGAAAGAATTGCCGCAAAGTAGACGAAAAATATGTGTCTGAGTATAGACTTCGAAATAGACAAAAACGACTTGCTCTTTGCGGCTCGGCCTGAAGATTACAAAAGCAATGGTGATACTTGGTGATATCATTTATTAGCACACCAATTCGCTAACGTCCAAGACAGCATTGGTATGGGCGAGAAAGTTGAATATGGGCGTGACCCGAATTCAAATTACAAATACAACCCATGTAGACTAATCACTCTTCATTCATTCCGACATTTTCTGTATACGACTGTCGATAAATTGAATTTTCGGGAGAAATTTGCTGACTTATTTATTGGTCACAAGGTTTCGACTTACTTAAGGCTGACTAACGATGAGATAAAGGAGAATTTCCGGCAAATTGAGCCGCATTTAACTTCCTTGATTATCCCTTGCGACAAGACGTGTACCTGCGAATTGAAATTGATTCCTTGAAGCGACGGAACCAAATACTAAAAGGGGATAAAGAAACAGAGAAACAGAGAATATTGGCCTATGCGAGAGAGGATATGCTTAATACAGCCAAACAATGGCTGTCTTTGAAGAACAAATTGAACAATTAAAAATACAAATGGCGCGACTTGCATTCCAATCATGAATTAAGAGGCATAGGAGGTTCATATATTTACAGCAGATGAAAGTACTTTTCCAGTACTTCTTTAATTAGAGAATGGAACATGGGTGAGCCTTCTCTTGACTTGCGAATGGTCTGACAATAAGCCTAATTGAGATCGATGGGGTAGATTCTGAAAATATGCTAGATTTTTTAGGTACTCCATTCTCTTCTTTAATGGCACTTCGTAATGGGAGAAAAGATGGATACTCTAAAGACAGAGATTGAATCATGGACTCGCTTTGGATATGCGCTCCGTGAAGATAACGGAGTCTTGTTTCGTCAGATGCTGGATAAATGTCGGAAAAGCGAATATCTTGAATGTGTCAATGCAAAGGGTGGGAATTTCACTGAGTCTTTGTTCCTAATCCTGATTCTTGAACAACAGAAAATGATCAACAAATTGTTTGAAAGACTGGGCGACAAAGCGAATGCTGGGAAAAATGCCTAAGCCTTTAAGTGCAAATTGCCTTTATACTCATTCAGACATTTGTATCATAAATGGCAGAACGTATGAAATGTTCTTACTGCAAAAATGATAGATTCTTTATATGTACTGGACAACCGCCTTATGACTACACCTTATACGAATGCTGCGCATGTGGTAGACATCAAAGGACCAGCGATTCTTAATCAAATACTAAGACATTCTTTGGTTGGAAAACCCAATGATGTAGCACAAAAGGTTAGAAAATATATTGATACAGGAATTGAACAATTCTTTCTTGCATTTCAGGATCCTTTTGATTATGAAGCGATACAATTATTCATGAATACTGTAGAAGGATTAGAATAACCTTTATTTTATTCACATACTTATTTCCGGTATATTTAGTATTTTCGACTTGAACAAGAATAATTATATCAAATTATACAGTTTGAAGATAGGGATATGAAAGAGGAATATCAGATTATACTAAATTTTTACCTGTCCCTTCAGAAAATGATTGGTTCATTTCAAATAGATAAAAAAAATGGACAACTAACAATCAACACTTAACACAAATAAGCAAGATGATGAGTTAGATACTTTTGTCTAACATATCATATTTTTGTCTCAAACTGCTGGATCTGTCCTATATAATTAATTTACAGAAGGGGCTGTGTTCTGATCAATACTGATGGAATATTTATCACATACATAATCATTTAGAGTTAGTCTAAATGTGCCAAATATCTCTTGAATATCTCTTTATACTTTTAAAATGGACTGGGAATCATCATAATTCATGTTGGTCATAACTAGATTTTATTTATACTATACTGACTAACATAATTACGTATTAATCAGTTGGCATTCATACGGGGCAATATGACCTAAAAAAGTTGACGAACTTATGTTAACCAGTATAGTATCCTTAGATTCATGTTTTAGTACAGCTTAAATTTTTGCGATAATGGAAGGATTGAGTAATTGACCTGCTCTATTCCTCTAACTGCTCTAATCTTTCAGATAAGTTAGATATTCTATCAGCATTATCTTCGGTAACAAATACCACGGCACAGCTCTCTCCCCACCGACGTTTAGATGCAATTGCCTTCCACAATATTGTCATATTTGTGTCTTAAGTGTAAAAGTACATCATCCAAATGTGGACCATGTTTTTGATATGTGGCGGTAATCCTAGCAGTTAAATTTCCTTTTTCAAATTTTGATATTTCATATTCAGATAAATATGCTCTAATTGCATCTCTGATTACTTAAGATCTGCCGGAATAACACTTCATTTTTTATTTCATCGAGCTTGCGTAAATTCACAGAGTGATATGCTTGTAACAGATGACACCTTATTACTAAATAAATACTAGACCACTATTAAGATTTACTAGTGTGAATCAAACTTTAGCATCAAATTAATATGACAGTATTTGACCTTATCTATTTAGTAGCACTTAGCCGAGCCATGTGGGGTGTTAGGTAAAATACAAAATGAAAAAGATAATGAATTATTAACACATAGGGCCACCAAGCTAAAGGTTATTTTATTGCTTACGTCATTTTACTTTGTCGTACAAATTGTCGTGGCTGTTTACACTCGAAGCTTAGCGTTGTTCTCAGATGCAGGACACATGTTTGCAGATGTAGCTGGACTTGCTTTGATTCTTTTTGCCATAAACTATACCCGTAAACCTGCGACCCTCAAACATACATATGGATTTTATAGAATAGAAATATTGGCAGCGCTACTAAACAGTCTAATACTCATTTTAATTTCTGTATATGTTTTATACGAAGCAGGCATTAGGATTTTTCAACCACCAGAAATTCACGCCCTGCCTGTAATAGTGGTGGCCGTTGTTGGATTGGTAGTGAACTTTGTCGGAATGCGTCTTCTGGGAAGTAGTGGACATTTTCATGCGTCTGATGCAGACATCAGCCACGAGGAATCTGGGGGACAGGAAATCCATGAGGAAGGCAGCCTCATTGTGAGAAGTGCGTACTTGGAAGTACTGAGTGATATGTTAGGAGCTGCGGCTGTTATTGCTGCAGGTGTTATAATATTTACCACCGAATTCTATTTGGCAGATCCTTTGATTAGCATTGGCCTAGCTATATTTATATTAATTAGGACATGGTCCCTTATTAAAAAATCCATTCATATATTAATGGAAGGAGTACCAGCTAATATATCACCTGAAGAAGTAAAAAATGCGATATTAGATATTAAGGGTGTGACAGGAGTATTTGATTTACATATATGGACGATCACTTCGGGAATGAATGCAATCTCAGCGCATGTGGTAATAATAAATCGGAGTAGACCTGGTAGCATCTTACAGGAAATAAACGCAATACTTGAAAAGAAGTTCAAAGTAAACCATGCCACTATTCAGATAGAAACTTATCATTCAGAACCTAACTGACTCAGACCGGCCATCCTTGTAATAATACAATATGTTAGTAATTTCATATATCAATCACAGGTGACTTAAATATCAATTACCTTTAAAATCGATCCTTTGGAGTCTATATCTATGACCATAGTTGACACTACGCTCCCATGAGGTATAGTTATGACGAGCAAATACCTGTTAGTTAACTTGACCTTGGATTTGCTTTTTTCTTTATACCATATCTTAGGCTGTATTCATTACAAGTCCAAAATTGTTATTGCTGTGGTATTACCTCCGTCTGTTAATTTTATTTTTTTCAAATTATCTTAAGAAGCATTAGTTACTGATTTTCACCATCCGCTCTTTTCAGGTGATACCCTCTGATATCTATGCCTTTAGACTTAGTACTACTCAGATCATGGGATTAAGGACCATCTTAGTTTTAAAGTCTATTCTGAGAATCATTCCTTGAAAGATCAATTATACTACGAGCCTCTCACTCAATAAGAAAACTGCACAAGTGGCTCGCTTGGTGCATATGATATTGGTGCACACCATGCATTACCCCAGTGGTTTGTAAAAAGGGTAGAGAAGGGAGATACTCGCAAACCGGCTTCTAATATTATCGCTGGAAGCTCATTAGTGCAATAAATGCTACACATACATCGCCTACACCAGATAACAATATCATATTAGGCGCTGCTGTCGCAGCAACCACCGCTGGACGGATTTACCGAATACATCCACATTCAGATATTTTTGCGTGCGAGAATTGCAGGCGCAAGGGGGACAAATGGGATATGAAGGATCACCAATGCAGAGGTAATAAGAAATGACCACATGGCAAATCCTCCCCGCAGAGTGGGTTGGATAGGTTCAACCTACCTAACGAATTTGCCAGGAGGTGAATAAAAGAATGACCGTAGAATTGTCAGAAAAAGCGAAAGAAAATTTGAAAAGAAATGAAGAATCTCGTAATCAACAAAGCAAGTTTGTCAATTTGCAACCTGGAGAAAATGTCGTCCTACACTTCGATCCAGAGAAAATGGAACCAGTATACAAGGACTTTAATGGTGATGGAAAATTGACCACACGATATCAGTATACAGTGACGGATCCTAATGACCCAAACCAGACAGAGAAATACATCACTTTCAGCAAGAGAGCTTCAGCACAGGTTGACATACTGTTGAGAGAAGGACATGCCATCATAAGAGTACATAGAATTGGTGCAGGCAAGGACACTCAGTACATGTTCACATCGGATCCTGACGATTTTAGAATTTGTATCAGTGCGTCGGATTAATGCTGATATGGTGCCCTGTTTGGGTTCTATTTTTTCCCTTTTTATTTAGTGCCGTCAGCAGCAGCGTGTCTATAGCGTCTTTTCTTTCATTTAACATCTATTACAGAAACTTTACCGGAACCGAAATTTGTTACGTACATCTTATGATGTAATGGATCGTAGGCGATATCAAACGGATCTATTTCTGCTAGTAGGGGTCTGCCTATGACAGTATAAGGTGGAGCGGTGCTTATTGCTGTGACACTACCTTTATGTTGCGAATTTTTATAATATGAATAAAAAAGATCATGATTATGAGTGATATACATTCTGTGGTGTATTGGTTCGTAGGCTATGCCAGTTGCATTATTATCGCCACTTACAGGGTTGGCAATGACGCTGTTTGTGGTGGTATTTATTATAGAGACAGTATTCGAACCGCTATTTGCCACATACATTGTATGGTGTATTGGATCATAGGCTATGCCGAACGGATCAAGACCTACTGGTATATTACGTATAACGTTGTTTGTCGTGGTATTTATTACTGTGACAGTACTGGGTCTTCCAACGGGAGGAACACAACCCACATGCAATGTACAACCCGTTGGACCAATGTTAGTCATGTATATTGTCTTATGCATCGGATCGTAGGCTGCTATTTGTGGCTGTTTGCCTGCCGGAATAGGATTACCAATAACGCTATTTGTGGTAGTGTTTATTACTGAGACGGTATTACCAGAAGCACTTGTCACGTACATTGTGTGATGTATCGGATCGTAGGTTATAAACGCAGGATTATGACCTACCGCCGCTATACGTGCAGGTAGGGGTCTCAACGTGTCTGTGTTTATCACTGAGGTAGTATTAGCGGAAGGACTTGTCACGTACATTGTGTGATGTATCGGATCGTAGGCTATCCCTCCTGTAGCATTACCGCCTACCGTGATAGCAGGTATTGAAGTGCTGTTTGTAGTTGTACTGTTTGTAGTTGTACTGTTTGATACTTGTGCCGAAACCTGTTGTAAATTGTGTGATATCATCACCGCGGTTACTAGCACGATAAAGATAGTTACTATGATTGATAGTTTTAACATAGAGGTCTTCTATAATGGTACTAGTATATGAGTATTTTAAAGCATCTTCTGTAACATATTTCCCGATCACCTCAATTATTTTGTATCCATACCATTAGGCGTTTGTATAGCTTGTGGCCAAAGCAGGAGTATGATAGCCGCGCACTGTTGTCCCTCGTGTCCAGGTTGATTAACGTAATCTATACCTACAACTCTGTTTTTCAATTCTCACCGCTAGACAGATGGAAATAGCGCTAATTTAATTTAGAGAATAAGATACTTTGAACACATTTTCTTATTTCTAGAAGTATATTTGGCAATCCTTCTATCTCTTTCTGGTATTTTATCAAGTCTGTTGAATTTCTTTGTACATGTTTAATTCTGTTGTCAAAGCGTCTCCATTTTTTTATAGTGCTACATCCTACTTTGTCCAAACGTCATTATCAAAATCGTCATCCGTCCTGTCATTGCCATCAATGTTGGCAATCTTTTCTAAAGCCACGAACAAATATTTGAATTTGAAATCATGATCGGGTGGACCTTTTAATGGGTGACAAAAGATATTTCCCTCGATCTCAAAATTCATTTATTGATTAAATGTACTATGGATACCCTGACGTCTCTGACGGCGCGATTGTTCAAATAATCTTGAGCTCAAAATCAGGAGAAATATATAGCTAGGCTCTGAGACGTCATAGCAGCTTAATAGGATTCTTCCAGCGAACGAACCTAACATAAAACGATTATTGCTGGTTCAATACATACAGGACCCCCTCCCTGCATGGATAATCAAATTATAAACATGATACAACGCCCTGTAGGTATGTGGTTAGGAACACAAGCGTATTAAGGGTAATAGAGAACGAGAAGGGGAAGGAGCAACAGTCATCTCGTCCTATCAAAGAACATTTGTCCATCAAACATGAAATAGAATATCCACGCTGCCACGATCTCATGACGCTCCAATCACAATTTGATAGACTCCTCTATTTTTGCGAAGAATGCTGTTTTACGCTTTCTTTAGGCCATTAACAAATGCAAAACCGCTGCTTTCTGTCTTCTTAATTTCAATCGTTACTTTATCGCCGACCTTAACGGACATATCCTCATATTCTCTGCTGCACATGATATAGTTATTTTAGGGGAGCAGAAATTTATCTATTATAAGTTAGATTCTGGTCATAAGAATTGGATGTTAATGAATCCAAAGGATCATGGGTCATTCTCTAGCATTCGCTGAGCGCGCATTGTTCAAGAATTCATGAATGTTTAAAACTTCTTTGTCTGTTACACCACAAAATTGGAGTTTCATCAGCGAATATAGAGCATCTTTTTGGCGCGCCGAAAAAATATTTACCGTTTGTATTTGCGTCAATATGTCATTCAATTGCTTTTTCATCCCACCCATTTTGTTATAATCTCTGATATCCTCAATCACACGGTATGCAGCAGCTTCCCTTGAGATCTTATGCATTTCAGCCTTCTCGCAAACGGCTATGTGATATGTTAAAAGCTCCTCATTACGAATTCCAAGGCGAACAATTTCTTCACACCATGGTAACA
>JAICVW010000649.1 GCA_025935105.1 Nitrososphaeraceae archaeon | reverse complement strand
TGCTATGCGTTGATCAAATTTGACAGTCACTCTCATCCAGTCTGACTGTAGGAGTACAGAGCATATACCACAACACACTTCGTGATGCAGTATAGAACACGCCGTATACTATAAAAATATAAAATGCTAGAAACCTATCGAGTGGCATGATAAGACTAGTTAATGAAGAAGACTACCTATCTCTGTTGCTTGGTGTTGCTCAATTACTTGGTGTTTTCTTTAAAAATGGATTATTTACATACATTCTGCCGCTACTATTGCTGCAGACAACTAGGAGAGGGAGTGCATCCCTTGAATAACATAAAAGAGGATGCAATTAACCTCCATAGATCGCTAAGGGGAAAGATCGAAATACATAATCGAGTTTCCATTGATGCTGGTCTGGGTGATGGTGAAGAAAAAGGAATACTTGGATTAATCTATACTCCAGGAGTGGCATCGGTTGCCCAAGAGATATGTAAAAAGAAGGAATTAGTTTATGATTACACCTCAAAGTGGAACAATGTAGCCATAGTCTGTGACGGGACAAGGGTGCTAGGTCTTGGAAATATTGGTCCAGAGGGGGCACTACCAGTAATGGAAGGAAAGTCTGTTTTGTTCAAAGTCCTGGGCGACGTTAATGCAATTCCATTATGTATATCTACACAGGATAAGGAGGAAATAATTAGATTTGTCAAAGCGATTGAACCATGTTTTGGAGCAATAAATATTGAAGATATAGAATCACCCAAGGTTTTTGATATAATAAAAAGGCTCAGGGATGAGCTTTCCATACCTGTGTTTCATGATGACCAGCATGGAACAGCTGTAATCACACTAGCTGCATTGATAAATTCTCTAAAGGTAATAAATAAAAAAATAGATAATATTAAAGTGGTAATATCAGGAGCAGGCTCTGCCGGTTATGGAATTTTCAAGATTTTGAAAGAAGCAGGCTGCAAGAATATTGTCGTAACAGACAGTAAAGGCTCAATATATGAGGGAAGAAACGACCTCGTAAATGCTAATTCTCAAAATTTAGATAAGCAAGAAATAGCAAAGAATAGCAATCCATCTAAATTAGTAGGGAATTTAGATAAAGTAATTAGAAAAGCTGATGTTTTCATAGGAGTATCCGGTAAACCAGGACTCTTCACTAAAAATATGATCAAATCAATGAACTATGACGCAATAGTATTTCCACTTAGCAACCCAGATCCCGAAATACTTCCATCAGATGCTCTTGAAGCAGGTGCAAGAATCATAGGCACAGGACGTTCTGACTATCCAAACCAAGTAAATAATGCTGTCGTATTTCCGTCTGTTCTTAGAGCTTTGTTAGATACTAGAGCAAGGGGATTAAATGAAAAAATGCTTGTAACAGCATCGTATGCAATCGCTTCGCTAGTTGAAACAACCCACCTAAAAGAGGATTATATAATTCCCAAAGTAAATGACCCAAGGATTCTTCCAATTGTTACACAGACACTAAAGGAAGCAATTGGCAAGAACGACAGTACCGAAACCAGGCAGAATTAAATGAATAAGGGAGCTTAAAAGAAGGCCTGAAAAACTACTGCTTTACTGTAATAAAGAGATGCATGCAGCTAGTAACTAGATCTTTGGAGATGGAACCTGGAGGGCCTTATTTCTAGCAAAATCTATTAAGATAATGCCAAAGGAGTTGAATAGACCGGCCCCGTCATAGAAAATCCTTATCACTCATGCCATGTCACCTGATAAGGCTAATTAATTAATTGGCGAACTCCATATACTTCTCATATTTAGACTATCGATGGTCCGATATGAACTAGAGTGACAATCTGAGTAAAAACTGATAATGGAAGTACTAATACTAACATGAAGGATTTTGTGGAAGTTTCTAGGCTGTATAAGAATGGGAAACTTTTCTGCCCATTACGCTAATCATAAACTAATTATTTATGAATTGTGGTCATTTCTTTGTGGGGACTAATCAAACCAGGTGTTTCGAATCGATTCAGACTGCATTTACTAACCCAATAGCAAGCAAAAAGTGTGAGCAAGCTACAGAAGCATTGACGAGTCCAATAGGAACTCATCTGGAAAGTAATTTGACATACTACTTGAGACTTTCTCACCAGTTTACCTATAGCTTTGATTGTGTTTTATTACGATAGTGAGGTTCGAAGAGCTAACAGATAATCAATGGAATCTTTTACTACCGTCA
>JAICVW010000174.1 GCA_025935105.1 Nitrososphaeraceae archaeon | reverse complement strand
CACCCAAACTAAAGAATATAGATTTGTGGATCTCTAGCTGTCGCTAGCCATAAAATTTAGAAATAAGCATTTGGATGAAGTACAA
The DNA here is from genome assembly GCA_025935105.1 of Nitrososphaeraceae archaeon. Lineage (GTDB taxonomy): Archaea > Thermoproteota > Nitrososphaeria > Nitrososphaerales > Nitrososphaeraceae > Nitrosopolaris. The sequence continues at coordinate 6,064 of JAICVW010000174.1, read as the reverse complement.
AGTTGTGCCGTAAAGACTTAATTCTATTTATCACAATCTACTCTTGATTATAATTTATGACTATTCTAAGTAAGTTAGAATGTACTGATAAGTATGGTTTAATTCTAAAACGTGATTTGGCCATAAATCTTTATACTATACTCAGTATTCAATCTTTCATTCATATATACATCAGTCCTGATAATGCCAAAATGAAGCAACATAATCCCAACATGAAGATTGACATTAATAGATCTTCAGCTGTGCAATTCTGATATATAGGTCCGTAATCATGGAATTCATTCTATCGAGCGTATGTAAACAATCTAATGAAAATTTGATTCGTCTAAAATCAGACAAACAGTGATTATAGACTTAGTTAACATGAAGTTCTTCTAAGTTCGTATAAAGGATACTTCTGGTATGACTATTACATGAACACAAATACTAGAGCAACATCAACTATATTTGTACTCCTCGTGGTGATGACAACATCTCTCCTCTTAGTCGCATCAGGCACTATGGCTGGCCTAGCAGCTAGCTCAGGCCACTCCAATGATAGCGGCAAAACAGGAGGCCATAGTAGAACAAATAATGGAGCAAGTGAAAGTGGAAATCATATTACTAACAGTCCAAAAAATAATAGTCCTTCATTTACAACAACTAATGAAAATCCAAACTTGGACAATCTCTTGGCATGTGAATCAGGTGCAGCAAATGGATCAGGGCATATCACTATGAGTGAAGTTATGAATTGTTATTTGCAATTCTCCCGCGGTTCGGCTAGTTCATTGGCCATTCTAGGAGATCATCAAAATTCAGATAGCGCAGGAAGTGACGGTGGGCCAGGTTTGAATTCGGATCACCATGTTAGCTCCAAAATTACAACTCACTTTAGTCATCAACAGGGTCCAGTCGACTCGACTAGTTCGGGACATAAGAATACTACCACTGACTAAACATCATATGCATTCAATGAGCGGAGCCTGTTCGTCTCCATCTTTTTTAAGTAACTAAGAAAGTTCTATTACTATATTCGGATCACTATCACCTGTTCAGCCGTTTTTCAACCTTAGCATGAAATTTATAAAGATTGATATCGAAACAGAATCTTCTAGGTTTGGATAATGATTATTTGTGTTTCTCATATTAATTTATATCTTTCGTTCTGATAAATTCAATTACTCATCAGTTGTCATACATAAGAGTCACATATTATGTGGCTTAAATATTTTTGATGTGATTATGAGAGGGGGATATGATTTCCCGTTTATATTTCCGAATTTCTATTAGTAATTTGGCATAACTTATATTTTGTTGACAAATAGATACTGTTAGTAGAGGAAAAGCTAGTTGATCCATATTTTACATAATTCGGAAAAGACATAGAGTTGATAGAGTATATCTGTAAGCATGTATATCTGAGCCATTAATAGAGTATGTCAAAGATATCTTCGAAATAGATCCTTTACCGGTTAAAGGATATTGGAATGAACCAGAAATGGCACTGCTACCCCCCCTACTCTATTAAACCATTGTTTATTATAATTGCAGACATACAAGCAACACCCTAGAGCAATCAAACACATGCTAGGAATCCAGTTCGAATAAAAGTATGAGAATTACGCTATAGGATAAGCCCCATCATCAATTATCTATTGATGATCTTCAAAAACCATACCTTTGCCCGGTGAACCCCTGGAAAGGTAGACTCCTTTGCAATCACTACTGGACAATTCAACTGATTCAATACGGACAGCAGATTGCTGTTATTGAGGAAACTCAGGCTGCCAATACTTGAGCCAGTGATCACTAAATCGGGTTGAGATGCGTTAACAGCAGATAAAATTAAATTCGCAAATTTTTCACTATTCCTTCTCGTTTCGTCTGACAAATAAATCTCATTGAATTCAACTCCCACCTGTTCAAGGTACTCCTTGCGTTTGTTGTCTTGGGTAAGACGATCTTCAAATTCCCTAGAGTTACCCTCCGGCTGATCTTCTACTCTTTTGATTATGGCCAATACGCTTACATTGAACTTTCCAGAATGCTCCAACCAGCTCGTAGCCTTTAGAACAACATTTGAATCAAATCCACCATCATATAAAACGACCATATTCTTCTTTAAACTTAATTCCGTTCCGCGATCTGTTTGATTGGAACTTGACCATTGTTCTTGCGATGGCTCTAGGACAAAATCATCTCCAGTTGTTCTGATAGCTAGTACATCACAGGTAATCAAGGTCTGGAGCTTCCTATTGTTCCTGTATGTTTCAAAATCAATAATTACTAAATTGATTTTTTGTTCTTCAATCGTTGCTAATATCGCTTCGCTTGTATCATGTGAAATCCTAAACAGGTGATGACTCAAAATATTCTCTCCTTCTAGCATTTTTTCTAGGGGCTCAAATGACTTTCTAGCAGCATCTGCGAATGCAGTTCCTGCAGATAGTGGGGTCTGGGTCGGTACTGTAAGTACCCTCAATACATTAACTTCCCCATCGTTTTCTTTTGCAACTCTGATTGCGTATTTTATTAGTCTGTCAGGATTTTCAGGTGTATATGGGATCAAAATCCTGTATTCCTTTCTCGTTAAATCCCCTTCGCTAGTTACAAGTGGGGCATAATGCTCTATTTCCTTTTTAAAGGTGTACATACGATAGAGTGCAAAGCCGACCATGATCCAGAGGACTGAGATAAACCAACTCATAGGTTGAGTAAAAAGTAGATACAAAGCCAATCCAAGTTTAAGGAAAATACCAACAATTGGTATTATTGGAAAAAAGGGTATCTTAAATCCATAATCTAACTTATCGCCATAAATTCTTCTTATATTAATCACTGCGATGTTCACCTGTGTAAATAGTAAAAGGAAAATAACCCCAGCCGCAACTGCGATCTGATCCAACGGAAGCGTGTAGGCCATTACTGCCATAATAACGCCGGATATTACTATGGCTACGTGAGGCGTTCTATACTTTCCATGAATAGCGCTCAGACGGTGTGGCAAATTGTAATGCCTTCCCATGGCAAATGCAACCCTGGAGGACGAAAACGTGGTAGCATTTAAAGCGGCTAGGCTAGAGACAATCCCTCCTATTAGTACTATAAATGCACCATAGGGGAGAAAGAAGCCAGCAGCTTTAGTTATACCAAGGTCTCCGTAATGGCCTATGAAATTCCAGGCTGGAACCCCCTTCGGAAATATTGCACCTATGGAAACAAACGCAACAAGACAGTAAAGAACAACTACTACCGCAAGTGAGATAAATATAGCTCTAGGAATATTTTTCTTCGGGTTTTTTACTTCCTCTCCTGTTTGGACAATTATCTCGTAACCTTCAAATGCTATAAAAGTCAGTCCCATCGCTGCTACGATCCCACCAACACCATTAGGAATAAAATCAGTGAAATTGCTTCTCCATTCTGGATGATTGTGAATAGTCCAAAGCCCAGCCCCGATCAAGGCAGCTATTGTCCCTAGCTGGACAACTGTAACTATTGTTCCAGCCTTGCCTGTCTCTGAAACTCCTTTGACATTAATATATGTGAATGCAGCTATTGAAGCGACAGCTATTAATTTATCAAGAGGAATAATTCCCAAAAGCGAATGTTCTCCGACCATGTTCAGCATTCTTAAAAGACTGAACACAAATGAACCAAATCCTACTGCATACAAGCTTCCTGCCACTATATGGGCAAACCATGCCATCCAGCCGCTTATGAATGCGTTCGGTCTAGGGAGTCCTTCTCTAACCCAAAGATATCCACCACCTGCTTCTGGGATGGCTGATCCGAGTTCAGCATATCCCATTGCTGTAAATAGGGTAATTACTGCATTAATAATGAAGGCAATTATGACAGATCCGCCTGCTAAACCAATCGCTGAACCGGTTAAGACAAATATAGCTCCCCCCACTAAACCCGCCACGCCGATCATCAATACGTCTACAAACCCCAGTGAACGAACTAGGTGCTGCTGTGAGGTATCCTCATTATGCGGCATAGACAAATATTCTATCTACTCTCGCCCCTGTATATTCAATATTAATTAAAGGTTTAGGAGTTTATGACCTGCAATCGGGGCTAGAAGGAGATATATCAACTTCAGGATGCAAGTAGCTGGCACAGTGATACTCTGTAGAATCATTGGTTATTACGATTGCAGGACTTCAATAACATTCTAAAGCAATTAAACGCATGTTAGGCAATTAACCATTACCAAAATATATAAAGAATGAAAGCCAAATCATGCCCAGTATCAATTAGCCAATTAATTTCTACTATGTTTCTGCCCAATTTTTCCAATTCTATACTGCTTAGCTTTTATTAATCCTAGATACAGCAATGACGATCCAATGAAGCTTGGAATTGTCGCTCCAATCTGAGGCCATTGAAAAATGTAAATCGGAGATAATGAGGACAAAACATAATACAACAAAACACCTACTAGCCAAGATAGAATTGCAGGAACTCCAAGTAGGAGATGTTTTCCATACATCATCTCACGTGTGTATCGCCGGCGATTGATTATGTAGTAGTCTGTCAGAACAACCCCAAACAATGGGACAAATACTGCTCCGATTAAAAGAATGAAGGTCTCGTATCGAGAAATTGGTATTATAACTGCTAAGATGGTGCTGAGGACTGTAAAGCCAATTATCAGATAACGTTGATTTACTTTATGAAATACACTTTGGCTGGAAATAGCTGATGAATAGATATCTGCAAACGCATTAGTAATTTCGTGCAATATAAACATGAACAAAAGCAAGCCAAAAAACATTGATTGAATCGAAACTATGATAGCAATCGTGTCAGAACTATTAACCAGCAAACCTCCAAAATAGAATAAAATGTTGGTAATGGCAAAGCCTATGAATGTGCCTATAAAGGCGCCTTTATTATTTCTGGAAAAACGATTATAATCTGCCACTAATGGCATCCAAGATACAGGTAGAGCTATCACAATATCCAGAGCAGGGAAGAAAGACATTCCAGATCCGCCAGACATAGAGGGTAGCTTTGAGAAATGACCGGACGATAAAAGATTGATAATGATTAGAATCGACGCAGCATATACCATCCACACAGCAAATTTCTCAAGCCATTGTCTTATTACTGTGAGCGGTCCAACTAAACCAAACAGGATAACAGACGCTCCAAAAATCAGGGTCCAGGTAGAATAGGAGATCCGATTCCCAGCCAATATTTCAGTTGCTTTAGACATTATCATGATTTCAAATACTGTCCACCCAACTAACTGCATCACATTTAATATTGCAGGAATGGATGCTCCATAGAGACCAAAAGAAGGTCTAGTACTAACAATGGAAGGAACTGCATGACCACTCCCAATCCCTCCTGCTAAAGCTAGAAGCAATGAACCTGCTACTGAGCCCACTATTATTGCCGCTATGGCATAGGCAAACGGAGTAGTTGTGAGAAGAGAACCTGCAGAAAAGACTAATAATCCTACTCCTAGACTCGACCAAAGCACAAAATATTCAATTCCTCTAAGAGTTCTATCACGAAGTGGAATAGGTTCAATACCCCAGGTTGGTAGCTTTACCCATGGAAACATCTTGCAGGTTACATTATATTTGCAACAATATGAATGTCGAGTCGTTGCTAGATTATGGGCTCTAACAATTTAATTCTGGACCAATTTCTGAATTGAGACCTTTTTCTGCCGAATCCTAAAATGGCATATCCGTCTCACCAATTATATGCAACGGGACATTACTATTCGCTAGACTTGACGAAAGGAAATAGAGATATATATTATACCATCGCAGAGGAAGTTTGTAAGCGGGGTGGGGAAGCCAGATTCTCAAAAGGATTAGGCTAGGTGATCCCGGCGGGCTCATAACCCGCAGAGCGGTTTCCACTTTATGCACTAAGCATGTGGCCGTAAGTTCAAATCAACCCCCCGCTACTGATTAACTCACAGAAGCTGAAACCATCCTTTGATCAATTCTGCGTTCAGCCTAGACCATGATGATTTCTCAAATCCATACCTATGCGATGGCTTCGTCAAATGTCGGCGAGATTTAGGTGTAGGGATATAAAGGCCTGGTTGAAT
>JAICVW010000214.1 GCA_025935105.1 Nitrososphaeraceae archaeon | reverse complement strand
ATTCGTACATCATAAAAACACTGCTAGGAGACCTTTATTTTTCAGAAAAATAAGATGCCATGTTTGAAACATATTGGCGCCTCAATTGATTAATTTGAATAAAAAAGAAGCACACTGATTGTGGTCCGCAGTCCCACGATAATCAGCTAAATGGTTAATTAATCACAACTTGACCTAACGAGACTATTTAATCAAAAGGGTCGTGTCTACTCCTATGAAAAAAATAATTGCGATCGTTGGCGCGATAGTCTGTAGTGGTCTGGGACTTACTATTTTGGGCTTTGTCACTCAACACGCATCGGCAATGAGATGTCCCTACTGCTGAAGGAAATCGGCCAACGTCTTTTTTGTTTTTGATTCCTTGAATCTGTATCTGATTAATAATAAAGCAGCGTGTTATAGTGTAAAGACTGTTATTCAATTCACAATCTCTTATATTGTTCCTTCAGATAATCTGCAATTTTGGTTAATATGTCTTTAGCGTCTTCGTCTCCCTCTTGATGGCGAAGCTGTGACTCAAATGCATTAGATATACGCTGCAATTCATTTCAACATCGCAATTGCGTTTGTTGCCATACCAACCGTTGTTTTGACCTTCTCATTCATGCAGTATGCTTACAGGATCTGGCTCTTGGATTGGGTCGTTGAAAGTACGTTGCAGTTTAGTTGCAACGGGAACTTTTCACAACAGTTCTCTGCGAACCATCTTCTATCCTCTTAATCGATCTTTGTTGAATTCAGGATCTCCGTATTCACGTACCTTTGGTTTCCTTCCATGCACTTTTTTATGGTTTTCCAAATGATGTTCATCCGGAAATTCCATTTTACATACTTTACATTTTAGATTCAAACTGCGGTCATATTAAATAAATTATTCAAGGATTTAAGCTCTACCGCGGATATCTTGCCAATTGCAGATCAAGAAAAGTTCTTTACTTTCATTTTTTAAAACAAGTAGCGGGATTTAGAATAACCGAATAGCAAACATTACCGTCCAACATCATTCTAAAGCGAAAAAGTGCATTCTTCACAGATGTAGATCAGTCTATCGGATGTAGGAGATGATTTTTGAAATTGGTATACGTAGCATCCATATTAGAGGGCTCACGGATTAGTGGAGATTGTCAGATGTAGAGCGCGAGAAGCAAATGCATGAATTGCGAATACAAGCGACAATGGCCAAAGATTTATCCGTGGCATTCAAGGCGATAAGTGCCTTGGGCGGATTTGGCGAAGCTATTCCTAAATTACAGACAATTAGCGACCCATCAAGCCTAGCGGACAACCAAGTCAAGGCAGCAGCAAATCACGAAATTGAGAAAATCAAAAAGCGGACATAAACTGTGTTATTTGTGAAATATTTGTGTCAACAGATTCATTCGATGGGTCAGGGTTCAGAGTATCCTAATTCACAACATTATGACAACCTGTCTGACCAATGAGTGTTTTCAATCCTTGATTTATCAGTGGCAATGATAATCCATTGCCACCAAATAGTGGTATCGCTCCAAAATTAGATTCACTGTCTACCGAAAAAAACCAGAATGCAAATGCAGCGGGCCCTTTCCAACGTCCAAGCCTGTTGTAACCCGACCATCAATATCACAGAATTGTAATCTATGACGTAACAGATGAAGAAATTTTGGATGGCGGTGCCCGAAGAAATGACATATCCAAACTAAAGCGATAACATTAAAATGCCGTTGGAGTATGGTTGAACATACTCCACTGCCGCTTTACTTCTTTTTAACGGCCTTTACCGGTTTCTTTGCTTTTGTTTCGGTCTTTTTAACCATTCCTAATATCAAATATGTTTTATTGATTTATAAATTTACTGAGGTAGACTAGTCGTACCGAGGTGATGAGTCGACCAACATACGCCTTTCTATGAAAGATGCACAGGTGACGTAGTTGTCAAAAATAGTATCATGTAATTTTGGTACCGTTGAAATATGACCTAGGCTACCGTGTTTGAGAAACACGGTATTTTGGAGAATCTATGACGGGAAAACCATGGGAAATTTGAAACTTTTGGCAAAGGTGGAAAGACTACCAGGGCCTCTTATTATCTACCAAAGCAAGGATTGGATTTAGGCAGCTTATTATTGGATAGGTCTAAATTTATTGCGCGGTACCCAAAGCTGTGAGAAAGGCTTTGTCAAATGACTTAAAGGCTGGCCAGCACAAAGGTGAGACTCCATCTCGGCTGATAGATGCGAGGGAGTTGGGTGATTGGCGGGGCGAGACACTGTCCCGGATTCGCACGCTGATCAAGCAAGCTGACTACGACATCGTCGAGGGGTGGAAGTGGAGAGGGGTTCCGGTCTGGTATCACAACGGGCTGATCTGCACTGGCGAGACGTACAAGAATATCGTGAAGATTATTTTCTCCAAGGGCGCATCCCTGAAGGACCCTTCTGGTCTCTTTAACTCGAGTCTAGAGGGCAATAAAAGGCGTGCCATCGACTTTCACGAGGGTGACTCGGTCGACGAAAATGCTCTGAAGGCTCTCATTAAAGCTGCCGTGAATCTGAACATTTCAGACCAAGACTAGACGGAACGGCCATGAGCCTAGTTCCGTTGCTACGTAATCATTCAAACAATATCTGATGGGAAGACATGCTAATCAACGAATCCAATAAGATATCATTTCAGTATTCTCCTTTTAGTGCGATCAAGAAGAGTGATTTGAAACTGAGATTATCAACAATAAGTCAGGTAGACTAACAATGTGACAGTTGTGGATATTTGGAAACATTTTTCCATGATTGAAGTTACGTGTTCTTAAATGGACAATAATCAGATACATATCAGAGCAGAAATTACCATAGAAGAAGGAAAAACAGAAGAATTTAAGAAATTAATACAAGATATGAGCAGAACAGTGGAAGCTAATGAGCCAGACACAATAGAATATCGGTTTTATATTAATGGAAGTGAGACAAAGTGCATTGTTCATGAAACATACAGAAATTCAAAAGCCGCAATTGCTCATAATGACGGTGTTGCATCTCAAATACTTCCAAGGATTTTCGGTATCTCCACGATAACTCGATTTGATATTTACGGGAACCCTAGCAGACTCATTCATTATGTTACCCAAAAGATCAGATATTTCACCTAGTGATTGATTTGCTTTTGGCATCATCGATGACAGCCTTCCTTGACGTATACAGGTAAACCACCATCTCCAGGGGTACTACAGGTGAAGGAATTGGAAGAATAACACCGCACTAATATTTCTCAATAGTTTTAGAGGTATGCTTCTAAAATAAAGGATAATTCAGAATGTTCTCCAGTATACTTTTGTAATGCCAAGTTAGTTACATCTTGATTGCTAAGCGGGCACATCACTACTACTACACTTAAGTAATTTGATGTTTCCATAATGAATTAGAATGACATCACCTTCCTCTTCATCATTAAAACATAGAGTAGCTCTTGTTACAGGGAGCTCGAGTGGAATTGGCTATGAAACATCCTTAATGCTAGCAAGAAATGGTTTCATAACATATGCCACAATGCGTAATCTCAAAAAAAGTGAGAATATAAAATCACTTACAGAGAAAGAAAAACTGCCATTAAAGGTAGAACAGCTGGATGTTACCGATGACCGATCCGTAAAAAATGCGATACAATCAATTACCGTCGAGTCCAGCAAAATAGATGTATTGGTAAATAATGCGGGTTACGCACTTAATGGGGCATTTGAAGACATTGCAATGGACGAGCTAAAGGCTCAGTACGAAACCAATCTGTTTGGTGTTGCAAGAGTAACTCAAGCAGTCCTTCCATTCATGAGAAAACAGAAATCGGGAATAATAGTGAATATAAGTTCTGGTGTGGTACCCATGGGTGGTTTCCCTGGAGGATCAGCTTATGTCAGCACAAAATTTGCCATCGAAGGTTTGAGTAAATCCATGAAATATGAGTTGGAGCCCTTTGGAATAAAAGTGGTTTTAGTAGAGCCCGGAGTTATTGGAACAAACTTTTTTAATGCCGTAGTCGTCGCGAAAAAATCTCAAGATTCAAGCTCTCCCTATTCCAATATAATGAAAAAAATGGCTCCAAGGTTTGAAGAAATAATGAAAAATGCATCTTCTCCTGAACTGGTAGCAAGGGTGGTGCTTAAAGCTATTACTGATGAAAATCCTAGTTTAATATATTTAGCGGGAAAGGATGTAGAACAGTTGAAGGAAGCTAATAGAGGCATGTCTGACGAAGAGTTTTATAGAATGATGAAGAAAAATTTTAATTTAGACAGTATCGAGTCTACAACTTAGGCCTCTAAATAACAATTCACAAACGACCGTTATCGTTCTGGCTGGAGGAAATAAATTGACCGGACGAATGCATACATAGATTTCGATTAAATTATAACGAAGTAACAACAAGCCAATCTGAGTTCAGAGGGAGAAAAAACACCAAGTATATAATCCCTATTGAAAACCAGCTTTTATTGCTACGGTTGTCCTTTAGGGAGGAGAAGTATATGAATTTATGAATTTATGCTGCTTTCTCCTTCTTGTGATGTAAAGTTCAATGTTGTTATCCTCACAATCTGAAAGTCTTTCGTGAGTTGAGTGTCATGTCTCTTCCTCTATTCCTCTAGCAATCGATTCTGTGGTGTTCTGTGGTATGTGTAATTCTGAAATAATGTTTGAGGGGCCTCCGTCTCAGCAGCCCTGACATTCAAATATCGGCTAGTATTTTTTTCTATCAAAAGATTTTGTAATAATAAGATCGTTTTTTGTTCTAAAGGGCTTACATACAACAAATCGACTTATAGAATAAGTAGTACCATGTTCGAGCGAACATTTCGCTTATAATTATCTTATAATTTGCTGCATATTTGGTTACTGAAGTGTCTGGCCTACCTGAAGGTTGAAGGTTATGAAAACATGTTGAGGTGCCAGGATTATCACATAAGCAGAAATGGACCACTTTCCTGTTTACCATAGCCTAAACTAATTAACGATCGAAATTACAAAGCCATTCAATCATCATAACTGACTCTGCCAAGTATTTGGACATGTTGTGTAAGTCTATACCTTTAATCAATTGCATCGAATGTTCAATATCCTCTGTTTGAGAATATTGGATGCATAGTTGGAATAATTTGGAATAATTGAGAACTATGAGGATATATGTCAGCAGCTCTGTGATGTCAGAGAGACAAGTATCGGAAGGATAGAAAGCAGCCTTTGGTCGGCTCTACATTTTCAATTCGCCAGTTTGGCTTCATACATATTTACATCACGTTGAGTTTACTAGGCAAACTGGATATTGAACTTCAAAGAATCTTAACCTTCCAGGATATGGCTTTGGTGTCCTAAATTTATGAGCATTCTTTACCATAAATCCAAACCTGTAAGAACCAAATTTCTTGATATCTGCAAAATGCTTGTTTCTATCTTTCACAAACTCAGCTTTACTCTTGTATTCCTTGACATCGTATAGTTCTGCAGTTCCTAATATTGCCCCTTGGCTGAGATTGGTATAATCGATATTCAATGGACTGGCCCTCTCTTTATCCAAATTTTTTGAAGCATGTATCAAGAATTTGCCTCGAAATTTTGTATTCTATTTTCTTAGTTCTGTTGTCTTTTTTCCTGATACCAATAGTTCTGCAAATGGCTGTTTTAAAGATAAACATGTCATGGT
>JAICVW010000587.1 GCA_025935105.1 Nitrososphaeraceae archaeon | reverse complement strand
ATGTGTGTACTTGATCTCTCAAAGCTTTGCATGTACAAGTTCTACTATGATATCCTCAAAGCAAAGTATGGCTCAAAAGTTAGACTCTGTTATACTGATACGGATTCCTTATTTGTACAAATCCAAACAGAAGATATTAATACTGATCTTATTAATATGAGCGACCAGTTTGACTTTAGTGATTATCCTATCAACCATCCAGTACGTCAAGCAATTGGAGAGGAAAAGATTAAATCGAATACAAAAATACCTGGATTATTTAAAGATGAATGTAATGGATCAATTATTGCAGAATTCATTGGACTTCGTCCTAAGATGTACTCCATTCTAAAGGCTGGTAATGATAAAACTAATCCAGAACATGGAATACGCAAAGCTAAAGGTGTTCCATCCAAAATCGTAAAGAAGGAGTTCCATCATGAACGATACAATAAAGCTCTCTTCGATCCTACACATAAAGATACAGTCACCTTCTGTGCAATCCGCTCAGATAAACATACTATAAATGTTATAGAAATGACAAAGGTAGGACTCTCTCCTATGGATGACAAAAAATGGATCGCACAAGATAACATCACTATGTATGCATATGGTGACTATAGAATCACAGAACTTGATTAATTCATATGGAGTGCTCTAATAGAGAAGTAGGTGGTAACATAGTATCATTTGGAACAGGCATTAATTCTTCACGTATAAATATTTTTTTAGGACCATCAACTAATCTATACATTACAGGTTGTCCATTAGTAACAGTTATTGATTCAATTGGAAAAATATCAAGACTCCATATTGGATCAGTTGCTCGACGTGTACCACTCTTATAGTCTAGCAAATATCTAACTAAAGTACCAGCAGGTAAGCAAATTTCATCATGACCTACTAATCGATTTTTACGAATCTTAGAAGGTAAAGCAAAGACTACATCCTTTTGTATTGCTATAGCTGGAGTCATACCAATTAGGCGAGTAACAGAATTATTTAGATAATCAACAACAGGTTGTAAATTATCTACCCATTTAGTATTCTTTATTTTACTAATCATTTCGATAGCATCTTGTACTTTAAATAATTTTTTAGCTAAGGTACGATTAAATCTTTCAACAATACATTGATGTTTATGAGTAGTACCTATCCGAATTCTTACACCTCTTTCTTTCATCAAACTTATTACCTGACCTTTGAATTCTGAGCCCCCATCTACTTGTAAAAGTTTTGGCCAGATAAGTGGACAATTCGGATCATTGTATATTTTTTCAAATGCTCTAGCAATATTCTTAGACGTTAATATTCCTTCTCGATTATCAACATTAACAGCTCCAATCGGAACAGATGCTTTATACCTAGATGCCACATCAACTATATTAAGACAGTAAAGGTAAGTTATACGTCCAACTTTATCATATGGCATATACAAAACATCTGCTTGATGAACTTCATTAGGATGTATAATATTAGCATACGATGCTTGTGGAATATATCGAGGTCGGGATTTATGTATCTGATGTATAGCCTGTTTCTCAAGCCAACTTTGTACCTCTTTGAAAGAGAAATTATATCCAGCATTTTGTGAAGCTTTATGTAAATGTTTGACGGATATATGATATCTTGTGGGTTGATAATAAATTTTACTATGCAAATTGGGCGAACACTTTTATTGAAATAATAAATAAATACATGATAGTTATGAAGACTCATTGAACAAATCGTATATAGAAACAGAAAAATAAAGACTAGTCTAAATTAATCATAAATCAAACAATTTGAACCCTCCCAGTGACCGAAGCAATATGGAGTAACTATATATCAGCACTATCTAACTAATAATACCGTTAATGAGAAGAGGAAAACCCATCCATGGAGAACCGCTGCCAATTGCCCGGGCTATCCACCCTTTCCATCTGTTGAGAAGGGAAGGATTAGGTGAGGTAGGGGAAACGTTGTTAAGGTTCGGAACAGGTCGAGGAGCATGAGAAACACTTCGTTTATGACCCGAAGTAATGCCTAAGGATTGTTCCACGTTAGCGAATTCGTGGCATCGAAGAAGCCAGACTTTCTTAAAGAAGAGCATCTTGATCGTGCACAAAGAAATTAATAAGGTCTCTTTGGCGATTTTCTTGGGAAGGATGGAAGAAGCGCACTCAACCATATCCTTAGGGACGAAACCTTTAACGAGGGTGTCAAACATAAAAGAATGAGTGACAGAGGTAGAAGGTGGATATTGGAGAGATTCCAATAAATTCCATTTCGTGGTGAAGGAGGACGTTAAACGTCGTTCATATACTGCGGTAAGGTTGGAGGTAAATATTTTTAACGCTTCATCATGAAAGTTAGTAAGAAGGAGATGAATGGCAGGACAGTGCCAAATGTGAGAATAATCTTCATATGAAGACTTGCAGAGGAAACACATCCAGTCAGAGTCATAGACATCAGGCTTTCTGGTTTGAAGGACCGAGAGCCAGGGTAACTCATCCAGCATCAACTTAACAGCAAAAGTAAACAAGTTCGATTGAGTAAAGTTGGTGTTCGAAGAAGATGTTGTAGAATTATGAAAATGCAGATTGTCCCAAGTAAAATCCCAATCTATCAAATCATTGAAATGAAGGTATGAAATGTTGGACCATCGGTTTAAAAGTAGGAGAAAGTTGAAATT
>JAICVW010000653.1 GCA_025935105.1 Nitrososphaeraceae archaeon | reverse complement strand
TGACGGTAGTAAAAGATTCCATTGATTATCTGTTAGCTCTTCGAACCTCACTATCGTAATAAAACACAATCAAAGCTATAGGTAAACTGGTGAGAAAGTCTCAAGTAGTATGTCAAATTACTTTCCAGATGAGTTCTTAGACGATCATGATGGGGTTAACGTCATTCCAGCGACATTCTTGACAATTAATGATCTCTCTACTCTACAAGAACCTCTATCTGTCTAGCACCAATATGGTTGACCATGTAATAATTCTTGGCGACTTGAATTATATCTCCTGGAGCTATTCTAGTGTGACTTCTCTTTTCCTTTATGGAAATTCCAAATGGTTTCTCTTCCTCTCTAAACTTCAACCACACTCTACCTACGTTCAGAATATTTTTAAACTCACATTTCCAGACTAAATCATAAATTGTATCAAGTGCCTGTCCGCTAATTTTATTTCCTTTAATAAGAGCTTCAGGATCAGGCTCTCTGCAGAAGTAGACCTTCACTATCATAGATGTTCATTTTTGTTATCATGATAATATGTTCTGATAACCCCCCAAGATTGACGGTATGTGTATATGTGCGTGGCGACCGGAGACAGGAGGTATCCGGTGCTTTACCACTGCATATGCTCTACTAAAACTTTATGTATAACTTAAATGTGTATGGCCTGCGGCAACTGTTCCCAAGTGACCGCGAGTCTGTAGACTGCCACTCCTCCTACTATCTAAAGCCGATATTAAGGGTTCCTGTGAGGTCATTCACATTATTGTAGATTTAATAGGGGTTATACAATGTTTGGTGATGCTATTTTCTTCCACTAACTCACTCTCATTTTTTAGCAACCTACCTTTTTTACTTCTCTAATTTGCTAGTTTGAACACCATGCTAACCAATATTCTAGGCGAAGATACATAAGATAGTTGCTCCCCATAGGAGAGTACGTAGCTCAAATATCGGCAACTATTAGATTAAGCTCGAACGAGGTGGAGTATCGCTGGGGTTCCGTCTGTCGTGGTGGGCAGGCGGGACTAATTTACTGGATCTTACATCAGCCTCAATAATAGTTATTTGTTGTTTATAAAGACCCTTATTTATAACCCGTTACTTTCAAAAGCAACCAGCCTTGACAAAACAGGAATGGC
This sequence comes from Nitrososphaeraceae archaeon, assembly GCA_025935105.1. GTDB lineage: Archaea > Thermoproteota > Nitrososphaeria > Nitrososphaerales > Nitrososphaeraceae > Nitrosopolaris. Next base: position 1,031 of record JAICVW010000653.1, on the reverse strand, counting down.
TCATCAGGTTGTGATGTATTAAAGATAAATTGATCCGGTTCTGTTCAATAAGCGTCGGATTAATGCTTTTTAAAAAATTGTATCAATTCGTCGGCTAAACGATTAAATCAGTTATGATCCGGTTTTTCTTTAATCATTATGCTACAAGTAGTACATTTAACTACATATCTAATAACTATCGTCTCTAACGGTACCTAACCTATACTTCATGTCAACAAAAAATGCCATCATTGTCAGCGTACGAGATAGGGTACTAGAACTGAAACTGCAACTATTGCTACCATTGCATATGTGATCAATGAAGATATACTTCTTAATTTGTCAGGTTTTGAACGTAGTTTGGTCTCTAGCAAGGAATTGTAGAGTTGGCCTCCGTCTAATGGACCAATTGGTAAAGCATTAAAAATAGCCACATTAAAGTTAACGAACATTAACCAATAGAACATGTTGGCAATTGGATAAAATGCGGGTCCCAAAACACTTGAATGATACTTAGGAGCCATCAAATTAGAAAAAGGAATTACCTCTTCACCTGCCCCAAGTGTTGGGGGAAGAAGTAGAATCTCGTGGTTCAAAGACTTAAAAGAGAAGGCATCCTTGTATAATTTCAGGGCTTCTGCTGCATTAGGCAAAGCGCTTATGGATACGCCCAAGATCCCTTCGTTAATATTCACCTGTTTTGGTAGATTTGCTTGTCGAGTTATCTGGTGGCCATTTACATCTTTCCAAGTTATTGCAACAGTATTTCCCAAATTGGACTTAAGAATATTTTCCAAATCATTTGTCTTGAGGATTTTTTGTCCAGCTACATTTTCTATGATAGATCCTTTAGATAATCCAATCGAGTTGGCAAGAGAGTGGTCTGCTACCCCTAAAATAGCAATCCCATATTGAGGTGCACCTGTAGTTGGAATAGGAGTAAGAGTAGAGACTATAAAAAATAGGACAATTAAAGATACTGCCACAACTATCATATTGTTTAACGGACCTGCAGTCAAAATCGCAGATTTCTGCTTGAACGTACATTTAGC
>JAICVW010000627.1 GCA_025935105.1 Nitrososphaeraceae archaeon | reverse complement strand
CATCGTAACCCGAAATAATGTCAGGTAGAATTGCTGTTTCGCCTCCGATTATCGCAACATCGGATAATGATGCTGCTCTAACCAGACCTCTCATTATTTCCTTCAATAGCGTCTCGTTTTGGGATTTGAGCGCTATATAGTCGAGAAAGGCTTGAGGCCTCGCGCCTACGCAGACAATATCATTCACATTCATTGCGATACAGTCGAGTCCCACGGTATCGAAGCGATTCATCATTTGTGCCACTAACACTTTCGACCCTACACCATCGGCATGTAAGGCTAATAGCGTCCCTCCAAGGTCTAATATCCCAGCATAACTGCCAAAACCTGAGAGCACCTTGCCTCCGGAAATAAATGAGTGAGTACTAGAAATCATGGTCCCTATTTGGCTCTGCGTTCTGGAGATCTTTTTTACATCTACCCCAAAATCAGCATATGTCTTTTTCTTTTTCTGTCTCACTTTCTGCCTCACCTTCTCTTTCTCAGGCATTTTTCTCTCTTTTCCCTTTTTCATTTTGTCACTTATTATATCCACTGTTAGTACGAGGACAAAATTGTCATCCAGGGCAAACTAGTGTGATTATCTATCCGAGAAGTGAATTTGAATTTTAGTGCTGATTCAATCCTCGCGTCAAATATGCTTCCAGAACCGTTCAGTTGATGAATATGTCGGAAGAGGCGGCGGTAATAGGCTTCACTTTGCTTCCTTCATGGTATTTTTTTCTGAATTGGTTTCCTCTTTCGGAGCACCGCAATAGTTTAACTACTGACTCTTCTTCTATCAATGATTCCATTATTCGTTCTAACTCAATATCTTTCAACTGATGTAATTAGGCTTTAAGAATAATTAATGATTGTGAACTTTTGGTATAGTTAACTGTTAACAGAAGAACTTGCTGAAAATATGTTGTGGTTTTTGTAACATATGACTGTAAAGTAACTCCAAGGGCTTCAGTGGTTTCTAGGCGAATCAAACGAACTGAATTCATCCAGCACTGATTCGTGCTGCTCATTCCGCTCCTTATGGCGCCCTTGCACAACAATTCAATATCTGACTCCTGATCCTTGCTAATTAGCTATTACCGTCCAAGTGTCCAAATCAGATCAAACCTTGCAATTTTTTCTTACTTCTAGTTTAATCAACGGAAAATTTATCGCATGGACTCCATCTGAGCCGAATGGAATAGCGTAGTCAAAACAAAACAGACTCTACAGAGACTGGTGTATACCTATCCCATTGAAAGTACTTCTTCGATTGCTTCAAGGCATTGCAGGACTAAATCTCTGCTTCTTTTCATTACCCATCTAGGAAAATCATCTAACGGAAAAACGAACTGCTGTTGAAAGGTCAATGGAATAAATCCACCGTGAGTGTAGACTTGGACGAGAGCGTAACTTTCATTGATTAGAGTGCCGACCTCTTCTTCGCCGGCTGATTCAAATTCCTCGATGGTTCTTCTGTAAAGGACCAATGGCTTGTCATATCTATTTGTAAGGGTTGCAGCCTTTTTCAGTTTGTCTCTGAATCTCTCAAGCACCCATTCGTCAAGGGTTACTTGTTTTTCGTCGACAGCTAACTGTTTATTGATCAACCTAACCTAAAAGTCGTTATCGCTATTTATCACTGTATGAGAATTGTAGTTGACCGATTACTATATTTTCCATCTACTGAAAAGGATTACCTTTATACTGCTATTACCTATTCGTTCTGAAAGAGACTGTATATTATCTTATCGCAATAATATTGCATACCTTTTGGTGAAGTTTCTTCTATTGTACAGAGATTTGTATTACTCTTTCGTCTATCTTCACATTTTTATAGTCTATTTCATTCATAGCTTCTTTCGAGAGGAATATCATCTTTACTCGCACTAGATGCGCGAAGTCTTCCTCCATCGCACATAATGAGGTTATTTCTTCTTCTTGGAGACCCGCAATATAAGCAGCTGGAGCTACCTCGGTGGGATTGTAACCACGCTCTTTCCTTAGTTGCTGGAGGTTTCTGGATAAGTCTCGCAGCAATCCCTTCATAATCAACTGTTTGTCCCTAGTGGTTTCAAGGAACACAATGAGATCATCCCGCTCAGACATGACGTAGCCTTCTTTTGCAACATAAGAGAATTCCAAGTCCGTAGGAAAAAGATCTATCCAATCATTGTTATCATACGATATGGTATACTTGCCTGTGCCTTGCAACGTCCTAATCAATTCTAACATATCCAGCTTTTCAATTGAGGTGATTACGCTAGAGATCCTAGACTTTAATCTCTGGGCTACGTTCTTCTTTACTAAGCTTACTTTCGGAGCAATCGGAACTTGATTGTCAAGCAAAGCTTGAATTTTTTGCAAAGCCATTCCGTTTTTCATCTCGACAAGTTTGTATTGTTCAACATTTAGTTGGTTCTTTAAAATTT
>JAICVW010000398.1 GCA_025935105.1 Nitrososphaeraceae archaeon | reverse complement strand
TGGCAATCAAGGTTGGGGATAAAGTAACGATAGAAATTAAGAAGGCAGAAAGCAGCGGGATTTACAAGTAGAATAAACAACAGTCTAGTTCTATTTGTGAATTAAAGAAAGCGAGAAATTGCATTCCTCACAAAAGTAGATCAGTTTATCGAATTCCGATTGTAGAGTCATTACGTCATGGCAACGTGGGCATTCTATCTCATATTCAATCGGTAAATTATCTTTGACAGACTGCGATGGTATTATTTCCTTCTTTTCTTCAAGAGAGCCTAACATACTCTTGACTTTATCGGTCATCAAATACGGATTAGTCAATCATTCATATATAACCAGAATAACTTGAAGGGGAGGGAGTGTGTCTTCAGATAAAGAAGTGCCCACCCGAGCAATTGGTGAGGTGTAATAGTCTGCGGCCTTCAATTCATAATTCTCGTGCTTCAATAAATGTAAAGTCTCCTAGTTGTTCGTCCTCATAAATCTCAAATCCATAATCTTTTATTACATCTCTCAAGCTAGATAACCGGCCTGAACCAGACAGAGATTTTGTGGTTTCTGCAATTAACAAATAACCATTGGTTGCAAGGCATCTCTTTGCCTCTTTGATATAGTCTGGCCAATTCTTTCCCATCAAAGAAAGTGAGAATACTGCAACATCTAAAGAATCATTAGGAAGCGGAACTGATTTCATATCGCATGCCGTAACATTGTCATTTATGGCTACATGATCAAAGCTATACACTCTATCTTTGCCAATAGCCTCTGCAACTTTAGCCTCGCCACAGCCAAAATCACCAATCTGTAGCCTTGTCGATAATTTCTTTATTCTATTGATTATTTTCTCGTACGGAATAGTATTCCATATCTTACGAGCTTCACGATATTGCCTATGATATTCTTCCCATTCTCTAGGATCTCTTGTCATTCTATCATGAGTAGAATCAGAAGCTTCAGAGTTGATTCTTCTATTTAGCTTTGTAAAATCTCCGTACTTTATTACGCGTTGTTTTATTTCAACAGCAGTCAACTCTACATTAAGATCTCTTCTTGTAACGCTAGATATCTCACCGCGTTCTAGTCTTTCTAACCATTTTACCGCTTCCATTGCAGCTTGTTGAGGTGTAACGAGATTCTTTTCCGGCAATCTCCCATCTACTGCACAATCTCCTAATGTACGTTTGAATTGTATTCTATTCCATTTGAGCTCATCATATGGATACCCACCAATGTTTGCTTTTATCACGAAAACATGTACAACATCTTTAATCTGTCCTTTTCTAACCAACCGACCTAAGAGCTGTTGATATTGTGCGCTATTATTGTACGCTATTAAATTCATTAAAGGGGAAGGAACTATATCGATAAAAATAAGTGGCAGTGATAATAATAGTGATGCAATCACAGTTAGTGTCAAGGATACCGGTTCTGGGATAGATGTTGATCTATTACCTATGTTATTTTCAAAATTCGTAACAAAATCATTTCAAGGAACAGGATTAGGCTTGTTCATCTGTAAAGGTATCATAGAAACACATGGTGGTAAGATATGGGCTGAGAATAACAAAGACGTTGAAGGAGCAACTTTTACATTTACTCTGCCCATTCAAGTGCCTATAAATGATAACAACTACAGCAAGACTTCCAATTAGAATATCAAGTAATACCAATGCGGCCTGTGTTGGTTTAATTACACATCATCTGGTCGAGATCTGACCAGAGCATTAATTCTATCATAGTTATTTATTGAATTGTAATAAAATTACTACTTTTAATCCATTATATCAAAAGTCTCCTATACGTAAATACAATTAATCCAATTGCTGCTAATTAATTTCAACGCCACAGCAACAGAATGCTTGATATATCTCTAAGCTGAGTGCTAATATAGGCATTAAATTTGGGTTCCGACAGGCTCCCTTATGGTGATTTTGGAAGTAACCCTCCTACTAAATGTAGTAAATGTGAAACCCTAGACGAAGGCACATTTGCATTTATGCACTGGCTGAATTCTACAGACAAAAGGTCTATCTCTTCTACTGATAACCCAATAGTTTTATTGAAATTTATCAATGATCAACACACTACACTATATGATACAATCCTACATGCTGAAATAGTTGTTCAAATAGATGAAGGTATACCTCATTGTAATTACTGCAAAGAGGATGATTGTGCTCACGTAGGATTCGTAATATGCGTAGAACAGTTATATGGTCATGGCCGTAGCGGGGTAGAAGCAAAAGTAGAAGATATCACCGAACTATGATTTGAATTTAAAACCAAACCTAAACTTCCTATCTTTTTCTTCTGAGCTTATTTGTGGAGAAATTCTGATCATGCTTGCAAATTTAATTATATAAGATGTCATGAAGGCTGTGACTATTGTGACGACACCTAGAATTGGAAAGACAGAGGACGTAATTGCTCCAACATCTTGACCTGCTTTGACAACAACCAATGATAACTCCCCTCTTGCTGAAGCCATTCCTAAACCTGTCCTCAACGCAGTCACTGTATCATATCCTTTAGCTCTAGCCAGTATCATAATAATTATCAAGAACTTTGATGCAAATGATGTCAAAATAAGTAACATAGCAGGAACAATAATTGCTGGAATGTGAGATAGGTCAATAAGAGCACCAATTGAAATGAAAAATATAGCCGAAAACATATCTCTTAATGGTGTTGTAATTACCCTGACTACATTGGCGCTTTTTGATTCAGCAACAAGTACTCCTGCTAGAAATGCACCTGTCGCAACTGACAATCCAAGCTCTTTTGCTACAAACGATAGACCAAATGCCAATCCGAGAATTACAATTAGAATTAGTGCGTAATCTTCTGTCTTTCCAACCTGATCTACTATCTTTGGCACATATCTTGAACCAAGAAGTAGTATACTGCCTATAAATAGAGCAACAGTCCCTATCGAGGTACTGACCTGAAGGAATGATACCTGACCACCATTTACGGCAACTGACTGAAAAATACCAAGAGTAGTGATAGCTATAATATCTTCCACTATAGAAATTCCTAAAATAAGGACAGTCGATTTGTCTTTAATCATCCCTAACTCTTCAAGTATTCCTATTGTTACGACTGTGCTTGTAATGGACATCGCTAATGCTAGGAATAGAGAATCAAATTGTGAAAAACCAAGGTATTGGGCAACGAAAAATACTATAACCAGAGTTCCTATCGATTCTGGCAGTGCAATTATAATCGAAATCCTCCCAACCGATTTAAGTCTTGCAATAGGAAATTCAGTGCCTACCACAAAAAGTAACATGATTATTCCTAATTCTGCAAAGGCGTTCAATGAATTGATATTCTGTATCAAGCTAAAAGGTGGTGTGAAAGGTCCTATTATCATGCCAGCAAGAATATACCCTATAACCATCGGTTGTTTTAACCTGTGAGTAATAATTAGCATAATTGCAGCGACTATCATGATCACGGCAAAATCCTGAACTAAGAAATCGGAAGATAGTGATCCATTAGAAAAGCTTTGACCAATGGATAGCGGAGCAGATAATAATTGTTCTAGTATGGATGAGAAATGAAAACTCACAGTACTGAAAATTATAGCTTTGTAGTAATTAAGGGTTTAAACTATAAACCTTGGCATATTGATCATATTTATAAAAAAGCGGTTTACCCTCACTACTTGCATGGCTGTAGCATTTACTGCTACTTCACAGTTACTGACACTTACTTATGAATGACAACTTCTTTTCATTATGAGAACGCTAAGTAGTCACAATATAGTGAAAGGAGATAAGACTAGACCTATTCTAC
>JAICVW010000240.1 GCA_025935105.1 Nitrososphaeraceae archaeon | reverse complement strand
TAGTAACGTATGATAGTTTTGTAGTTTTTTAGACTTAATTAAGCACTAAGAGTAGGTCATATCTTAATTGCTAACTAGCCATAAAATCACTACTCTATTTATTTATGCGACATAGCTATAATAAGGCGGAATATGGCAATATCTTCTTCTAACAATAAAGTAGCAGTTGTTACAGGTAGCTCAAGTGGAATAGGCTATGAAACTTCTCTTATGCTGGCAAGGAATGGTTTCATTACATACGCCACAATGAGGAACCTTAACAAAAGCGAGAATATAAAATTTAATGCAGGCAGGGATAACCTGCCTGTTCGCCTCGCTCAGTTAGATGTCACTGATGATGTATCAATCAAAAACGCAGTACAAGCGGTGCTATCCGAAACTGACAAATTAGATGTTCTGGTTAATAATGCAGGGTATGTACTTGAGGGAGCATTTGAACATCTCTCAATGAATGAGCTAAAGGAACAGTATGAAACCAACGTATTTAGAATGATACGAACAACTCAAGCAGTTCTTCCAATCATGAGAAAATCTGGAACTATTGTAAATATTAGCTCAGTAGCTGGAAAGTTTGGTTACCCTGGTGGATCAACTTATGTTAGTACAAAATTTGCGGTTGAAGGCCTAAGCGAATCAATGGCTTATGAACTTGAACCGTGTGGTATAAAGGTGATCATAATAGAACCAGGAGTTATCAGAACAAATATCTTCAATATTGTGGTAGTTGCAAAGAATTCTAAAGATCCAAATTCCCCATATACTCAGACAACGCAAAAGATGGCCTCAGCCTTTGAGGAACTGATGAAAAATTCATCTTCATCACCTGAACTGGTAGCTAAGGTGGTCCTTGAAGCTGTTACAAGTGACAACCCCTACCTCAGATATTTAGCTGGAAAGGATGCAGAAACATGGTTGGACGCTAAACGAAACATGACTGATGAAAAGTTCTACGAAATGATGAAGCAAAATCTGATGTAGAGAGAATCAATGCGCTTACTTTGAGGGTGCAAATTTGTCCTAGTACGAGAGACTTTTTATCACAGGATACAGTTAGTATCTAAAGTTCAAAACATTGTGGCTACTGCGGCTATTAGATGAAAAATCGGTCTTGACTTAGTGGTGTCAACATTACCTAAATTATTATTTGAGCCTAAGCAATTCTTGGGTATAAACATAGAATTGCAGAAGTATGATAGTAAATTATTTTACAGATATCTTTTCTACTAGTTCCATAGTAAGTATGATCACGGTAGTACTATTATATTGTAGTAGAATGGGAATAAGGATAATAAATATGAAAACTTTGTAGTATAAATCTGAGCACTAGTAGGTTTATAGTAATATTTTATAAAATCCATATTATATAGCAATGAAAATACTTTCATTGATTTTGCTTCGAGCTTGTGTTGTCGCATTGATTCTGCTCATTCCCGTATCTAACCTAATCTCCCTTCGTTATACGTGGTTAGTTGGTGATGTTCGAGCCGAATCGAAACATCATAATAATAAGAATTTAACCTCTGGCGACGACCACGCCAATGAGGGCGCAGGTGCACGACACCCGCACCAATTGCTCCATGCGCTGCGAATTTGTTGTGCCTGGAATTCACAGGTCATAAATGGAAAGTTGACCTATAAAATAATAGGAGGAAAGAAAACAGAGCGACAAGCAGTAAATTCGGCTGCAAATGCATGGATGAAGAGTATAACTGGTTTGAATTTGGTGCAGGCCGCAAAGAATAACCCTGCTGACATAATAGTTGGATTTCAAAGTGGAGCTGAGCAAAATAGTGGTAGTGGCATAGGTACTACGTCTACATTTGGGGATACCGTAGGACAGACATCTACTTATTTTGACTCGGATGGCTATATCGATCATGCAGTAGTGACCATCGCAACAGCTGCATTTGGAAATAATATCGCTTCGTCACAATTAAAACTGATAGCTATGCATGAGTTGGGTCACACACTTGGCTTGGGTCACGCAAACTTCAAAGGGGACCTCATGTCTCCAGTTATAAAGCCGGGCACAGACGGAATATCCAAGTGTGATGTTAATGGTGTAATGCACGCTGAGCAATGGCTTGCAGGATCTGGAGTAAACGGAACCTCTACTCTGCCGCAGGTGGGACAGGTGAATTGTTGACCTGATCTTTCCAAAGAACCATAAGGGACAATGTTGACTTGAAGATAGCTCACTGCTCGTCTGTAATAATATTATCCAAAACTGAAGATAAAAGCCAAATATGTTTAGTATAGCAATTAATGAGTTGATGAGTACTTATTTACATCAAGAGCTAGCTAACTACACTGATTAACATAATTTCATACAATGATGATTTTATTTTGGTCATAACAGGTTTAGCTTAGAAACATCACTATCTGTATCTATTGATTGCTGCAGTTAAACTATTGGATGCTGCTTATAGATTAGAGAAGGATGTTGATGTCAGAGAAATACTTGTACTTGTTAGGCTGTAATGGTGAAAAAAGAAAGAACAAGCAGATAGATTCGCTGAGGAGGAATTCCATACGCCAAGATGATGGATGGGCATACAAACGCGCGGTCAATTTATCTTTTGGTGGTAGTACTTGACTACAATTGAGTCATTGAGAGAAATCTCTTGAAGGTAACTGCTTATAAAGTATTGACAATAACGTATGTATTTGAAAATGAAGATATTGGTAGTCATTATCCCACTGGGGACACCTCAAAGCTTATTACTATACCGCCTAAATGGCATCTGAGCAAATTTCTAATGATGACGTTTGATAGATGTCCTGTCCAAATAGATGCCACTCGTGTGACATACACTTGGTATACTTCTTTGTTGGCTTAAAGGGTGTGACAGGCTTGAATGGATATTTCTGTGCTTCTGCTTCTATTGTGGGGTCAACATCAACACGAAAATGTCCGGTGAAGGCAAAGTTACAGCAAAATTTATGTTCATTTTTAAGTTTTCTTTGAGCAATACTTGCATTTGGATATCTTCCACGGCCTCTTAGTCAATTGTCATTATATATATAAAGATCATAATCACAAATCAGCGATATATCTCTAATCACCGGCTTCGATTGTTCGCTATTGCTAAGACCCAAACTATATTCATTTAGGGTTCATATGATATCATAAGCACGAGTAGGATCTAGCTTTGGTTCAAAAAGATACGCGAAATAGTGGTGAATTTAAGTAGGAAATAAATTTTTGTAGTCAGCCCAGTACCTGTTGCTACCGGCCTTTTATTCTAAGTGCTTGTGTTTAGGAAATAGATATAATGCAGTATCCTTCTATCCAGCCATCTGTCTATTTATCTATTTCCAATCGGCTAAGCACACAGCTCTGGCTGGTAATACCGTTTAAACAATATCTGAGTTTTGTATGGTTTTGGCTTTTCTCAACACCTTTTGCAATCCAGCCTTTAGATTTTCCATCGAAATACTCAATTTTCCATCGATATTGCTCTTTTGCTTGTTGTGTATATCTTCACTTGATTTACCCTCTTTGACTGTTGAAAGATGTTCCTTAATAGCTGCCAGAGCAGCTGCATTTATCGCTGCAGCAATGTCAGCACCAGTACACTTATCTGTTAATTCAACCAGCTCTTCAAGATTGACATTAGGATTAAGAGGCTTCTTTCTTAAATGAATATTCAGAATCTGCCTCCTCGCATCTTTATCTGGCAATGGGACTTCTAATATGCGATCAAATCTTCCAGGTCTCAGTAAGGCTTCATCAATAATGTCGGGTCTATTAGTTGCTCCGATCACCACTACTCCTTTCAAATCCTCAAGACCATCCATTTCAGTTAACATTTGGCTTATCACCCGCTCTGTGACATGCGAATCTTCAGATCTGCCTCTTCGTGGGGCGATCGCATCTACCTCATCAAAGAACACGATACACGGAGATGCCTGCCTCGCTTTGCGAAATACCTCTCTTACTCCCTTCTCTGATTCCCCGACCCATTTCGAAATAAGTTCAGGTCCCTTGACACTAATAAAGTTGGACTCAGAAGTTGTTGCTACTGCTTTTGCGATCATAGTCTTTCCAGTTCCAGGTGGGCCATAAAGCAAGAGCCCTTTAGGCGGCACGATATCAGCATCTCTAAACAAATTTGCGTGTTTTAATGGCCATTCAATAGCTTCTGATAGCTCTTCCTTGACTTCGTATAAACCACCTATTTCGTCCCATTTTACATTAGGCCTCTGAATTTGAACCTCTCTCATCGCAGAAGGGTGAACTTCTTTAAGTGCATTTTGAAAGTCAGTGTTTGTGATTTTTATCTTGTTTAGTACTTCAAATGGAATCTTAGTTTGCTCCATATTAATTTCTGGGAGTATTCTACGAAGTGATCTCATGGCTGCCTCCTTGCTTAGTGACTCCAAGTCAGCGCCTACAAACCCGTGAGTTATCTTCGATAGATCCTCTAAATCTACATCATCTGTGAGTGGCATCCCTCTGGTATGAATTTGCAATATTTCCAATCTGCCTCCTTGATCTGGTATTCCGATCTCAATCTCCCTGTCGAACCTGCCTGGTCGTCTTAGAGCAGGATCGAGTGCGTTAGGCCTATTACTAGCACCTATTACGACAAGTTTGCCTCTAGATTCGATGCCATCCATCAAAGTTAAAAGTTGTGACACTACCCTTTTTTCAACGTCACCAGAAACCTCCTCTCTCTTTGGAGCAATGGAATCTATCTCATCGATAAAGATAATTGATGGTGAATTTTCTTGCGCCTGCTTGAAAGTTTCTCTAAGACGCTCTTCGCTTTCTCCGTAGAACTTGCTCATTATTTCTGGTCCACCGATGGAATAAAAGTTTGCGTTGGTTTCATTGGCAACAGCTTTTGCCAACAATGTTTTGCCGGTTCCGGGAGGACCAAACAGTAATACACCTTTGGGAGCTTCTATACCGATTCTCTCAAAGATCTCTGGGTGACGTAAAGGTAATTCTATCATTTCACGAACTTTTTGGACTTCATTTTTTAGGCCACCTATGTCTTCATAAGTGATCCTCGGAACTCCTCCACCCTTGATGTCCGGCTTGGCTACTCCTATAATGTACTCGGTATGTGCGTCAAGGACTACTGCGGTATTACCAGTAGAAAGTGGAGATGTATTTGTTATTATGAAACCAATTTTTCTTCCCATAATATTTACTGGGATGACATCTCCTTTAGCAACTGCGCGACCCTCAAGTAACTCAGGCAGGTGATCTTCTAGACCTATGATACTGAGTTCCTCAACAGGAGCAATAATGACCTGCTCAGCCTTTGCTATATTGGAAACCTTCCGAATCGTTATCTTATCATCTATGCCCAAGCCAACGTTGCTACGGGTATATCCATCAATTCGTATT
>JAICVW010000733.1 GCA_025935105.1 Nitrososphaeraceae archaeon | reverse complement strand
TAGAAAGGACAAACTCTTGGCATAATAGATTCAGAAAGTTACTAATAAGATACGAAAAGAAATCAGAGAACTATCTTACATTGATATGCTTAGCTTGCTGTATTATTATCTACAGGAGAATAATTTTGGGATAGGCTCTTAGTCGTTTGTCGATGTAATCTGAGCTCTAAATTTTCAATAAATAAAAGATCATCCAAAGCTAGCTCATTTTTTGAATGTATCATGTATGTGTCATCACTTCTACCCCATACCACCTAGAAGAAAATTGTACAGAGTGGATTACGACGTCTCTAGACAGGTCATTACTCAATGTAGTGGGTAATAGTCTTGACGTCCACGTTTGGATTTATTACTGCAACTACTAAAATGTGAGTGAAATCCAATGCAAGTAACGCTGTAAGCACCATAGTCCTATTAGCAGTCATATGTCTTCAGGTCTTATGCCGGAAATAAACGGGTGATTGATTGCAGGAAATGAATTTCATCATGAACATCGACATGGCCGTAACGCTGACTGGTTTCAACCGGTTGCAAGCATAACCGCGAGACAACCCCACAGGTTGAACCAATTCACTCCTTTTTATCTTCCAAACTGCATAAACAGAATCCAGAATTCAGATTGTACAGTCACGATCGTTTTCATAATAGTTTATTATGATATGGAGACTTAAAATCGCTCAGCATGAGACTGCCTGCTGATATAGTATCAACAAAAAGTCTTCCAAATGGGACTTAACCTCTCTCTTCCGCTAAGCAGTTCCTTACGTACATCTACTTAACAAATATTCAAATTATTTTTTTGAAAGAATCCTAAAAAAAGAAAATTAATAGAATAAAAATGGATTTTTTTTCTTTCAGTACGCCTAAATTTCTTTTCTGTTACTAAATTTAGTAATGATAGGGTTCAGCTCTTGAGCTTTGCTATAAATACGCAAGAAATTCATACCCTTTTCAGTGGTTTTGAAAGTTCTTTCACCGTCAAGATACTGGATCAGGCCCCTCTCGATAAGAAGTGTAAGATATTCCTTGGTTACGGTATGGGAAATGTAAACATCATACATTATCTTCGTAAGGCGAACCCTATTCCCGTTAGCACTCTCAAGGATTTGGGCTATTATCTCATTTTTATCCCTATACTTCATAGTGTTACATTTTATACTACACTGTCGAATAAAAATGTTGTCGACTAAATCGACTAGAACAAATATACACATCAAGCCATTTAGAACGTTGTGCCACCTGATTATTTCAGGTTCGGTGTCTCTAGTTTTTCAATCTTGAAGATCCCGCATAACTTAGATTCACGTTACAAATCCTCAACAAAGGTACCCCATGTTCTGAAGTTTAAATCTAGTCTAATCTGCAAAATATACCTTCTTATGAGTCGGCCAAGCTCTCTGCCTTGTAGGCTCAAATAATCTTTAAACACATTTTGAATGACTTTTGACTGCTTGCGATAAGAAACCATGCTGCGACCTTGCCACTAAAACACCTACTCTGATTAGAGCTATACTATTCATATCCGCTTAAGAGGGGAACACAGAACAAACTGTAAGCGAATACCAGGATACAGAGCTAGACATTGGATTGTTGAAAGGACCCACTCT